>VBAN01000326.1:4020-4451 GCA_005882445.1 Candidatus Segetimicrobium genomatis
TGGCACCTGCCAGTGGCGCCGGTGTGGGGCCGCGGTCATGCAGTGGCTGAGCGGGACGCTGAATGTCCCCATGGGCCGGCTGCCGCTGCCGAGTGTCCGCGCCCCCGTGCGGCCGGTGCCGCTCCCCGCCATTGCCGGCGCGGCGGCGCTCAACGGCTGACCGTGTCGCATCGTGGGCGGGGAGGCAGGATTCGCTGAGATCCCGTTGTATAGATGGGTACTGAATCAGGGCAACCGGCCCCTGGGGGAGGAAGGAAGAGCGTATGCCAAAAGGCACCGTGAAGTGGTTTAACCGGGAGAAAGGGTATGGGTTCATAACTCCGGAGGAAGGGAAAGACGTCTTCGTGCACTACACCGGGATTGCGGGGGAGGGGTTTCGCATCCTCGAGGAAGGTCAAATCGTCGAGTTCGAGATCACCCAGGGGCAAAAG
>VBAN01000060.1 GCA_005882445.1 Candidatus Segetimicrobium genomatis
GAGAGATAGCGCAGACCGTTGTCGTTGATCATCGTGACGATCGTCCCCAGGCGGGGGTAGGCGCGGGCCACTTTGACGCACGCGGCGACGTTGCACCCCGAGGAGATCCCGCAGAAGATCCCTTCCTCCCGCGCGAGGCGCCGCGCCATGGCGATCGCCTCGCCGGAGGCGACCGTGACCACGCCGTCCACCCATCGAAGATCCAGGATGTCGTGGATGAACCCGTCCCCGATCCCCTCGATCTCGTGCGAGCCCCATCCCCCTCCCGACAGGATCGGGCACTCGGCGGGCTCCACCGCGAAGCTCAGCACCTCCCCCTTTCGCTCCTTGAGGTAGGCGCTCACCCCGGTCAGCGTCCCCCCGGTCCCCGGCGCGGCCACGAACGCCTCCACGCGCCCTTCGGTCTGCTCCCAGATCTCGGGACCGGTGGACTGCCGGTGGGCGCGGACATTGTCCTGATTCGAGAACTGCCCCACCTCCCAGATGGTGCCTCCCCACTGGGCTTTGATCTGCCGGACCTTCTCGAGCACGAGATCGACATCGCTCTCGCTTCCGGGCGTGAGCACCAGCTCGGCCCCGTACGCCTGGATCGCCTTCTGCCGCTCCCGGCTCATGCCCTCGGGCATGACGATGATGACCCGGTATCCCTTCGCCGCGCCAACCATCGCGGTCGCAATCCCGGTGTTGCCGGTCGTCCCCTCGATGAGGGCCATGCCGGGACGCAGCTCGCCCCGGCGCTCCGCTTCCGCGATCATGAACGGAAGGATGCGATCCTTCAGGCTGCCGCTGGGACCGAAGTACTCGAGCTTGGCATAGACCGCGGCCGGAAGATCTCCGATCACGCGCCGGATGCGCACGAGCGGCGTGAGGCCCGCCGTGTCCAGAATGTTCTCCGCAGCCCTCCGCCGCCGTTCCCAATCCATGGCGCGCTCTCCTTCCGGTCCGAGCCGGTCAAGCCCTGCGCGCGACGGCCTACTGCCGCGGCGCGCCCTTCCCCGTCGGCTCAACCTCGTACACGACCACCTCCAGCGTGGTGGGGGTCCAGCCGTTGCACGGGTTCCGCTCCTGAGGACAGTTGGAGATCGCAATCAGCAGGTCGATGTTGGCGCGCAGGTCGAGGTAGTCGCCAGGCTTGGACTTCAGCTCCTGGATCCCGGTGGCGCCGCCGGCGGAGAAGTTGCTCCGGCAGTTCGGCGTCCCGCGGACTCCGTAGCGGAACGCGTTGGTGTACTCACTGCACGACCCGCTGATCAGATCGTGCACGCCGCAGGTATCCGCCGTGATGGTCATGAGCCGCGTGGCTTTCGTCGAGTACAGATGATGGCCGGTCGTGAGCAACAGCGTGCCGTTGAGCAGTTGCGTGTTCTCGGGGGAGAGCTTGTCGACGAAATCGCGCAGGTGGAAGCAGATGAAATCCGCCACCTGCTTGCCCTCGAGGTCGACGACCCGGCACACCTGCCCCGCCCGCATCGTAAACGCCGTCCCTCCGCGGGGTGGGATGACCTCGTCAAACGCAATCAATGAGCCCGTGATCCCAGGATGTTCCATGCCCCCCCTCCCCTCGTCGAGCGCGGTGCGGCCGGCTTTCTCCCGAGAGCGAACAGGTGATCGGTACGGCCGCTGGTCCCCGGGTTGCTTCCTAATCTCCGCCTTCTGTAGACGCGCGCCGCGTTCCTGCGCTCGCGCGTCTGGTTCAACAGGTCATCCGCGGAGAAGGCGTCGTCTCATCTACACGCCGGTTGTTCGCCGAAACTCTGTTGGGCCGGCGGGGGGAGGGGACTACACATGCGAAGAAGTCTGGCATGTCTTGCGATGCTCGCGCTGCTCGTGCCCGCGGCGGCGCTCGGCGTGGGCGCCCAAGGCGCGACGGTCAAGATCGGGGTTCCGGTGCCGCTCTCCGGCGGCAACGCCAAGATGGGCGACGACATTGCGAAAGCGGCGACGCTCGCCGCCGAAGAGTGGAACGCCAAGGGCGGCGTGCTCGGGCGTAAGATCGAGATCGTGTCGTTCGACGACGCGTGCGACGCGCAGCAGAGCGTGACCGCGGCGCACAAGCTGCTCGACGCCGGCGTGGCCGCCGTCGCCGGCGGCTACTGCTCGTCGGCCGCGATTCCGGCGAGCGCGGTCTACCACGACGCGGGGGTCGCGTTCGTGGCCGACGCGTCCAGCAATCCCAAGCTCACCGATCAGGGCTTCGAAAACGTCTTCCGGGTGATCGGCCGGGACGATCAGCAGGGCCCCTACGCCGCCGGGTTCATGATCAAGACGCTCAAAGGCAAGAAGATCGCGATCGTCCACGACAACACGGCGTACGCCAAGGGGCTGGCCGACGCGACCAAGGCGGCGGTCGAAGGGGCAGCCGGAGTGCAGCTCGTCTTCTTCGACGCCGTCACCCCGGGGGAGAAAGATTTCTCGGCCATCCTGACCAAGGTGAAGAGCCTGAAGCCTGACGTGACGTACTACACGGGCTACTATCCCGAGGGCGGCCTGATCGCCAAGCAGTTCAAGGAGCTGGGCGTTCCCGGGAAGTTCATGGCCGGCGACGCGAACAACGATCCGACGTTTATCAGCGAGGCGGGGAACGCGTCGGAAGGGGTGTTTGTCACGTCGACGCCGCTCCCGCAGGATCAGACGACGGCCAAGTCGTTCATCGACCGATACAAGAAGCGGTGGAATCAGGATCCCGGCCCCTACTCGGCGCTGGAGTACGACGCCGTCAGCGTCGTGCTCGACGCGATCAAGCGCTCCGGCTCCGCCGACCGGGGCACGATCGTCAAGGCGATCGCGGCGACCAAGGGCTATAGTGGCGCGACCGGGACGATCAACTTCGACATGAAGGGTGACCGGAAGAGCGTCCTCTACATCACGTACATCATCAAGGGCGGCAAGTTCGTGCCCTACGGCATGTAACGGCTGCGGACCCGCCGGGGCCGTCCCTCGTGGGGCGGCCCCGGTACGCTTTCCCCTCAGCACATGGACATCGCGCTGCAGCAGTTGGTCAACGGGCTGACGGTGGGGGCATTCTACGCGCTGATCGCCCTCGGCTACACGATGGTGTACGGCATCATCCGTCTGATCAACTTTGCGCATGGGGACATCTATGCGGCCGGCGCGTTCCTGGGGCTGTCGTTGTACGCGCTGCTCGCCCTCCTGCACATCCAGAATCCGGTGCTGACGACGCTGCTGGCGCTGGTGGTGTCCATGGGATGCACGGGCCTGCTCGGGGTGCTGCTCTACCGGATTGCCTACCGTCCCCTGCTGCACGCCCGGCTCTCCATCCTCATCTCAGCGATCGGCGGGTCCCTGACCCTGGAGTACGGCCTCTTCCTTATTTATAGCCCGTCCTTTCTCGTCTATCCCCATCTGTTCGGCCGCGCCGGTCCGGCGCTCGGCGACCTCGCGATTTCCTGGCTGCAGGTGATCATCTTCGTGTCCAGCCTCCTGCTGATGGCGGCCCTCTATGTGCTCGTCCACCGCACGAAGATCGGCATGGCCATGCGGGCCCTGGCGATCAACCAGGACGCCGCGAGGCTGATGGGCATCGACGTCAACCGCGTGATCGCGTCGACCTTTTTCCTCGGGTCGACGCTGGCCGCCTTCGCCGGGGTGATGACCGGCCTGTATTACTCGCAGATTTCCTTTCTGATGGGCTTTCTCGTCGGCCTGAAGGCGTTCACCGCGGCCGTCCTCGGCGGGATCGGCAACATCCCGGGCGCCGTCCTCGGCGGCTTCCTGCTCGGCATCCTGGAGAGCCTTGCCGCCGGCTACTTCTCCAGCCGCTGGAAGGACGTGGTCGCCTTTGTGATCCTGATCGTCATCCTCGTCGCGCGGCCCCGCGGACTCCTCGGCGAGCGCGTGGTCGAGCGCATGTGAAAGCGCTCACCACCCAACCCCTCCCGTTCCACCGTCTCGTGCCGGTCGCTGCGGTGGTGCTCCTGGCGATCGGGCTGCCCATCTTCGGCACCCCGTATCTCATCGACGTCGGCACGCTCGTCCTGGTCTACATCATGCTGGGCCTGGGCCTCAATATCGTGGTCGGGTATGCGGGGCTCCTCGATCTCGGCTACGCGGCCTTTTTCGCGATCGGCGCCTATACGACGGGCCTCCTGATGGTTCGCTACCACGTCGCCTTCTGGCTGACGCTGCCGGCGGCCGGGATCCTCACCGCGCTCTCCGGCATCGTCATCGGCACGCCGACGCTGCGGATGCGCAGCGACTACCTGGCGATCGTCACGCTGGGATTCGGCGAGATCGTGCGGATTGCGGCCACGAACTTCACGTTCACCGGGGGGCCGGAGGGGGTCTACGGGATCCCCCACGCCACGATCGGCCGGCTGGTGCTGCGCTCTCCGCAGGCCTTGTACTGGCTCGGGATGGCGTTCGCCCTCGTCGTCCTCGTGGGCAGCTACAACCTCGCCCGGTCGCGTCTGGGGCGGGCCTGGCTCGCGATTCGGGAGGACGAGGCGGCGGCGCAGGCGGCCGGCATCTACCCCGTGTACTACAAGCTGTTGGCGTATGTGCTCGGGGCGGTCTTTGCCGGCGTGGCGGGCTCGTTCTTCGCCGTGAAGCTCACCGCGATCAACCCGTCGAGCTTCACGTTCATCCAGTCCGTCACCATCCTGATGGTGATCATCCTGGGGGGCATGGGCAGCCTCCCCGGGGTGATCCTGGGGGCCGCCGTCATCATCATTCTGCCCGAAGCGCTCCGGGCGTTCGATCGCGTCCGGATGCTGGCGTTCGGGGTCGGCCTCATCGTCTTGATGCTCCTGCGCCCCCAGGGACTGTGGCCGAGCCGGATTGGGCAGATCGTCAAACGGGCGGTCGCGCTCTCCGAAGCGAGGGCCGCGGCAGAAATCGCGGCCGGCGCTCCCACGCCCGAGTAGAGCGGACCCCGACCCGCAGCCATGACCGCCGCCGCCCCCCACGTCCAGACCGGCGCCGTCCTCGGGGTCCAGGCCCTCACCATGCGCTTCGGCGGGCTGGTCGCCGTCGCCGACGTGTCGTTCACCGTCCGGCCGCGGGAGCGGCCGCATCACCTTCGACGGCGCGGCCATCACGGGCCTCCGCCCCGACCTCATCGTGAAGCGGCGGATCGCCCGCACCTTTCAAATGATCCGCCTGTTCCCCGACCTCGACGTGGATGAGAACGTGATGATCGGCCTCCACGGCAGGACGCGGGCGGGGACGCTCGACTCCCTCCTGCACACGCCGCTGCACCGGCGGGAGGAAGCCTGGGCGCGCGACGAGACCTACCGGTGGCTGGCGTTTGTCGGACTGGAAGGGCGCGCGCGCTCCCGGGCGCGCGAGCTGGCCTACGGCGACCAGCGGCGGCTGGAGATCGCCCGAGCGCTGGCCACCGCCCCCCGGCTCCTCATCCTCGACGAGCCGGCGAGCGGGATGAATCCGGCCGAGAAGGCCGGGCTCGTGCAGCTCGTCGGCCGGATCCGGGACTCGGGGATCACGGTCCTCTTCATCGAGCACGACATGAGCGTCGTCATGGGGATCAGCGACCGCATCATCGTCCTGGATTACGGGGTCCAAATCGCCGAGGGTGCCCCGGACGCGATCCAGCGGGACCCTCGGGTGATCGAGGCCTACCTCGGCCGGGAGGACCCGGAGTGAGCCTGCTCGAGGTGCGGGACCTCGTCACCGCCTACGGAAGCATTGAAGCGCTGCACGGCGTCTCGTTCCACGTGGAGGAGGGGGAGATCGTCGCGCTCCTCGGCGCGAACGGGGCCGGGAAGACGACGGCGCTGCGCACGATCTCCGGGCTGCTGCGCCCGCGATCGGGAGAAGTGCGGTTTGCCGGCGAGCGGATCGACGTCCGCCCGGCGCACGAGATCGTCCGCCTGGGGCTGGCGCAGGTCCCTGAAGGGCGATGGATCTTCACGCTCATGACGGTCGACGAGAACCTGCGGCTTGGGGCGTATGCGGAGCCCCGCGTCCCGCAGGGGGCCCTGGACCGCGTCTTCGCGCTCTTCCCCCGGCTGGCGGAACGCCGGAGCCAGGTCGCCGGCACCCTCTCGGGCGGCGAGCAGCAGATGCTGGCGATGGCGCGGGCCCTCATGACCAGGCCGCGGCTGCTCCTGCTCGACGAACCGTCGATGGGGCTGGCGCCCGTCCTCGTCCGCGCGATTTTCCAGAGGATCGCCGAGATCAACCGGGAGGGGACGACGATCCTGCTGGTCGAGCAGAATGCCAACGCCGCGCTGCGGCTGGCCCGCCGCGCCTACGTGCTTGAGAACGGCCGCATCGCGCTGGAAGGGCCGGGCCCCGACCTGGCGCGAAACGAGGCGGTGAGACAAGCGTATCTCGGGGTGGGGGCGCGCCCAAAGGCGCGGGCCCTCATGACCAGGCCGCGGCTGCTCCTGCTCGACGAACCGTCGATGGGGCTGGCGCCCGTCCTCGTCCGCGCGATTTTCCAGAGGATCGCCGAGATCAACCGGGAGGGGACGACGATCCTGCTGGTCGAGCAGAATGCCAACGCCGCGCTGCGGCTGGCCCGCCGCGCCTACGTGCTTGAGAACGGCCGCATCGCGCTGGAAGGGCCGGGCCCCGACCTGGCGCGAAACGAGGCGGTGAGACAGGCGTATCTCGGGGTGGGGGCGCGCCCAAAGGCGCCCGAACACTCCCCAGGAGGTGTGGGATGACACAGCCGCGCGCGCTCTATGACCGCGGTCCCGGGACGCCGCTCGACGTGGACCGCGAGTTCTACGGCCGGCTCGCCCGCGAGGTGGAGAGCCGGACGCCCCGTGAGCGATTCGTGGTGCCGATCCGCTCCGGCAGAGCCTGGACCGTCCCCGCGGGCCACCTGTGCCGCATCGTGGTGATCGAGGGGCCGCAGGTGGCCGACTTCAATGTCTGGAACCGGCACAATCCGCGCGAGCGCTTCTGGGCCTCCCGCACCCGCCAGTTGTACGGCACGCACGTCACGACGTTCGACCGCCTGTGGTCGTGCCTGCCGTACCTCCGCCCGATGCTGACGATCACGAACGACACGATCCACTACGGCATCGACGAGGACGGCGCCGGGTGCCATGATCTGCTCGGCACCCGCTGCGATCCGTATGTCACCAAGGTGTTGAACGGGGAGGAGTTCGACTTCACCTGCCACTCGAATCTGGTGCGCGCGGTGGCGCCCTACCGCCTCACCGAGTTCGACGTGCACGACGTCCTGAACATCTTCATGGTCACCGGGCTGAGGCGGGACGGCCGGTACTTCGCGAAGGCGAGCCCGGCAAAAACCGGAGACTTCTTCGAGTTCTTCGCGGAAATGGACCTGCTCTGCGCCCTCTCCACCTGCCCGGGCGGCGATCTCTCCGCCCAGATCTTCGGCCCGGAGCGGGGCGATCCGCTGGCGACCTGCCGGCCGCTCGCCGTGGAAGTGTCTCAACCGGCCGGCCGGCTGCTGGCGGGCTGGACCCCCGCGGCTCCCGCCGATTATCGGAGCCTTCACGGGCTCAAGAGCCCGACCGCGTGAAGGAAGGGCACCAGGAGGTGTCATGACGATGGAGTCCATCCTTGGGTACATGGAACGGTACGATTACGAGAACCTCTTCATCTGCCAGGACCGGTCCGTGGGCCTGCGGGCCGTCATCGCCATCCACGACACCACCCTCGGCCCGGCCACCGGGGGCACCCGGATGTGGACGTACCCGTCCGAGATGGACGCTATCGATGACGCGCTCCGGCTCGCGCGGGTCATGACCTACAAGTACGCCGCCGCGGGGGTGAACCTGGGGGGCGGCAAGTGCGTGATCATCGGCGACCCGCGGCGCGAGAAGAGCGAGATGCTGTTCCGCGCCCTGGGGCGGTTCATCAACCGGCTCGGCGGGATCTACATCACCGGCGAGGACGTCGGGACCACCCTGCGCGAGATGGAGTACATGCGGATGGAGACGCCGTACGTCGTCACCCTGCCGGCTTCCTGGGGAGGCGCGGGGCCCATCGGCGGGGCCACCGCGTTTGGCGTCGTGCAGGGCATGAAAGCGTGCGCCCGGGCCGTCTACGAGTCGGATTCTCTCGAGGGGCGCACCGTCACCGTTCAGGGACTGGGGGCCGTCGGGTCGGAGGTGGTCCCCCTCCTGGTCCGGGCGGGCGCCCGCGTCGTGGTGAGCGACATCGACGGCGAGAAGGTCGAGGCGATCACGAGCGGGTATTCCGTCGCCGCCGCGCCCCCGGATGAGATCGCCGCCCAGCCGGCGGACATCTTCTGTCCCTGCGCGCTGGGCGGCATCATCAACGCCGAGACGGTCCCGCGGTTCAGGGTCAAGATCATCTGCGGCTCCGCGAACAATCAGCTCCGGGAGGAGCGGGACGGCCAGGACATCCATGCCCGGGGCATCCTCTACGCTCCGGACTACATCGTCAACGCCGGGGGGACGATCTTCGACACGGACCGTCTCAACCCCGGCGGGTTCAACCGGGAGCGCGCCATGACCAATGTCTCGCGGATCCTGGAGACGATGTCGTCGCTCATCCGCATCTCCCGGGAAGAAGGGATTCCCACGTACCGGGCGGCCGATCTGCTGGCGGAACGGCGCATCGACGCCGTCCGGAAG
This sequence comes from Candidatus Segetimicrobium genomatis, assembly GCA_005882445.1. Taxonomy (GTDB): domain Bacteria; phylum Sysuimicrobiota; class Sysuimicrobiia; order Sysuimicrobiales; family Segetimicrobiaceae; genus Segetimicrobium. The sequence goes on from VBAN01000060.1 coordinate 8,562, forward strand.
GCCAAGGCCCTGGCGGCGCGCGGCGAGGCGCGGCTGTGAAGGAGGGAGAGACGATGCGGCTCGACGGTCAAGTAGCGGCGATCACGGGATCCAGCATGGGCATTGGGGAAGCGATCGCCTGGGCGTACGCGCGGGAGGGCGCCCGCCTCGTGATCAAGCGATCGCCGTCGCGGGCGATGTGCGCGACGCGTCGACCGGGGAACAGCTGGCGGCGGCGGCCCGGCGGAAGTGGAACCGTCTGGACGTCCTCGTGAACAACGCCGGCACGTCCATGATCGGCCCGTCCGAATCCCTGCCGGAGGACGGGTGGCGTCTGACCATCGACACCAACCTCACCGGGGCCTTCCTCTGCGCGCAGGCCGCGGCGCGGGTGATGATCCCTCAGCGGCGGGGCGTCATCCTCAACATCTCGTCGATCCTGGGGGAAGTGGGCCTGCCGAAGCGCGCGGCGTACTGCGCCAGCAAGCACGGGCTGATCGGTCTCACGAAAGTCCTCGCCGCAGAATGGGCGCGCCACGGCATCCGCGTGGTCAGCATCGATCCCGCCTATATCAAGACGCCGATGGACGAGCGGGACCAGGGCTCCGGAGACTATTCCAATGCCGACATCGAGCGGCGGACCCCGGCCGGACGGTTCGGGACCGCCGAAGAGGTCGCCAAGGTCGCGACCTTCCTCGCCACCGATGGTAGATCTTGCGCGGACGGCGCATGACGGAGCGGCGTAAGGGCACGGCCGCTCCGCGCGCCGCGGTCTCTGCCGGCCTGACGGCCGACGACCTGCGCACCCTGTACCGATATATGCTGCTCCAGCGTCTGGCCGAAGACCGCATCGTGAAACTGTATCAGCAGGGCGCGGTGGTGGGGGCCTGCTTCACGGGGTACGGACACGAGGCGATCGCCGTCGGGGCCGCCTACGCCCTGGGTCCGCAGGACGTGGCATCCACGCTCCACCGCGATCTCGGCGCCCGGCTGGTGCTGGGCATGCCGGTCGGATACTACTTCGCGAACTTCCTGGGGCGCACCGGGTCGCCGACCCGGGGACGGGAAGGGAACCTGCACATCGGCGGCCTCGGACCCCGCATCCTCCTCCACATCGACCACATCGGCGCGAGCATCCCGGTGGCCGCCGGCGCGGCCCTCGCG
>VBAN01000327.1 GCA_005882445.1 Candidatus Segetimicrobium genomatis
GGCCCGCGCCTGCTTCTCCTTCAGGGCCGCCTGCGCGGCCGCCAGCCGGGCCGTCGGCACCCGGTACGGCGAGCAGCTGACGTAGGTCAGGCCGATCTTGTGGCAGAACTCGATGCTGGCGGGATCCCCCCCATGCTCGCCGCAGATGCCGAGCTCGATGTCCGGGCGGGTCTGCCGTCCGAGCCGGACGGCCATTTCCATCAGGCCCCCGACGCCCCGGGTGTCCAGCACCTGGAAGGGGTTCTCGGGCAGGATCTTCTCGTTCACATACCGGAGGAGGAACTTGCCCTCGGCGTCATCGCGGCTGAACCCATAGATCAGCTGCGTCAGGTCGTTGCTGCCGAAGGAGAAGAATTCCGCGAGCCTGGCGATCTCGTCCGCGACCACGCACGCGCGCGGCACCTCGATCATCGTCCCGAACTTGTACCTCACCCGCACCCCCTGCTCGGCCATCACGCGCTCCGCGAGCGGCCTGAGGCGCTCCTCCACGACCCGCAGCTCATTCGGATGGCCGACCAGCGGGATCATGATCTCGGGATGGGTCTTGATTCCCTGCTGGGCCAGGGTGCAGGCGGATTCCAGGATCGCCCGGACCTGCATGTCGATGATCCCCGGAAAGAGAATTCCCAGCCGGACGCCGCGCAGCCCCAGCATCGGATTCTGTTCCCGCATCCCCGCCACGGCCCGGAGCAGCCGCTCTTTCTCCGCGAGACCCTGGGGATCGTTGCCGCGCACGCGGAGCTCGGTGACCTCCACGAGCAGCTCATCGTACCGGGGGAGGAACTCGTGCAGCGGCGGGTCGATCAGCCGGATCACCACGGTGGCCCCGGCCATCTCGCGGAGGATACCGGTGAAATCCCCGCGCTGAATGGGCAGGAGCTGGTCGAGCGCCCGCTGGCGCTCCGCGTCGGTCTCGGCCAGGATCATCCGCCGGACGATCGGCAGGCGGTCTTCCTCGAAGAACATGTGCTCGGTCCGGCACAGCCCGACCCCCTCCGCGCCGAACTCGCGGGCGCGGGCCGCATCCCGCGGGTAATCCGCGTTGGCCCAGATGCCCAGGCGGCGCGCGCGGTCGGCCCACCCGAGCAGCGTCTGCAGGTCCCTGTCCTTGCTCAGGTCGGGATCGAGCGTCCGGATGGCGCGGCCGAAGACCTCTCCGGTGGTGCCGTCGATGGAGATGAACTCCCCCTGGTGGATCACCCGGCCGTCGACGCTGAACTGCTTGGCCTGAGGATCGACCCTGATCGCCTCCGCGCCGGCGACGCAGGGCTTCCCCAGCCCCCGCGCCACCACCGCGGCGTGGCTGGTGGCGCCGCCGCGGGCGGTCAGGATGCCGCGGGCGACCAGCATGCCGTGCACGTCGTCGGGGTTGGTCTCCGGACGCACCAGGATGACCGGCTGGCCGTTCCCGCCGATCTCCACCGCCGTGTCCGGGTCGAACACGGCCGCGCCGGTGGCCGCGCCCGGAGACGCGTTCAGCCCCCGGGCCAGCAGCTTGCCCTCGCGCGCCGCGGCGGCCTTGTCGTCCGGGTCGAACCGGGGCAGCAGCAGCTGGTAGATCTGCTCCGGCTCCACCCGGAGCAGGGCCTCGTCCTTGGTGATCAGTTTCTCCGCGACCATGTCCACCGCGGCCTTGACCGCCGCCTGCGCGGTGCGCTTCCCCGCACGCGTCTGGAGCATCCAGAGCTTGCCCCGCTCCACGGTGAATTCCAGATCCTGCATGTCCCGGTAGTGGCGCTCCAGCATCTTGGCGACGTCCTGAAACTGCCGGTAGACAGCGGGCAGCTCGCGCTCCATCTGCGCGATCGGATGCGGCGTCCGGGTGCCGGCCACCACATCCTCCCCCTGGGCGTTGGGAAGGTATTCCCCGTAGAGGCGCCGCTCGCCCGTCGCGGGGTTTCGCGTGAACGCGACGCCGGTGGCGCTCTCCCCGCCCATGTTCCCGAAGACCATGGCCTGGACGTTGACGGCCGTCCCCAGATCGTGGGGGATCTTGTTGTAGTTCCGGTAATCGACGGCCCGCTGCCCCATCCAGGAGTCGAACACGGCCCGGATCGCCATCTCCAGCTGGGCCCGGGGATCGGTCGGGAAGTCCACGGCCTTCTCGCGTTTGATCAGCGCCTTGAACTCCCGCGCGATCTCCGCAAGGTCGCGCGCGGTGAGGTCGGTGTCCACCTTGGCTCCGGCCTGGCGCTTGCGGGCCGCGATGATCGCCTCGAACTTTCCTCCCTCCACGTCGAGGACGATCTTGCCGAACATCTGAATGAACCGCCGGTAGGCGTCCTGGGCGAATCGCTCGTCCTTGGTGAGGCCCGTCAGTCCCCGCAGCGTCTCCTCGTTCAGGCCGAGGTTGAGCACAGTGTCCATCATGCCCGGCATGGAGAACTTGGCCCCCGAACGGACGGAGACGAGCAGCGGGTTCCTGGGATCGCCGAACCGCTTGCCCATCTTCCGCTCCACGGTGGCCAGCGCCCGCCGAACCTCATCCATCAGGCCCGGCGGAAAGGTCCGGCCCTTGGCGTTGTACTCGTTGCACACCGCCGTTGTAATCGTAAACCCGGGGGGCACCGGCAGGCCGACGCGGCTCATCTCGGCGAGCCCCGCGCCTTTGCCGCCGAGCAGGTCCCGCATCGTCGCGTTGCCCTCTTCAAACAACCAGATGCGCTTTCGCGCCGCCCGCGCGCCCGCGGGGCGGCCGGCGGCGGATCTCCGGGCCGCGGCGCGGCGCGCGGCGGGTCTCCGCGACGTGTGGGTCGCCATGCGTCTCCACCTCACAATCCAGGAACGACGCTGATTAGTTAGGAAGCAGGAGAAGCCTTTCCTTCTCCGGCGACCACGCGCGTCAGATCGGCGAAGGGCCGCATCAACTGGACGACGCGGGACAGCAGCGCCAGGCGGTTCGTGCGGACCGTCTCGTCCTCGGCCATCACCATGACGTCGGCGAAGAACCGGTCGACGGGGTCGGCGATCGCGGTGAGGCGCTGCAGCGCCTGTTCATAGCGGCCCGCGGCATCCCCGGGACCCCGGTCGGTGGACGAGCGGGCCGTTCCCCCCCGAGACCCTGCCGGACCCAGGGGTTCCACCCGGTCGAGCGCCGCCAGCAGCGCGCGCTCGGCCTCGTGTTCAAGACCTTCGGGCCGCACCTCGCCGTGGAAGTTCGCCGGCACGATCCGGGCGGCGCGGTCGAAGGCGGTGTACAGGCGCGAGAACTCAGGCCGCCGCCGGAACGCCCACAGCGCGTGCGCGCGGTCCGCGGCGTCGGCGAGATCGTCCGCGCCGGCCTCCAGGACGGCGTCGACGGTGTCGTAGCTGAGGCCGGCCTCGATCAGCGTCGTTCGCAGGCGCTGCCGGAGGAGATCCAGGGTCCCGTCGATCGCCGCGCTGCGCCTCGCCGGGTCGAGCGCCGGGTGCGTCTCGGCGAGCGCCGCCCCCGCGAACGTGCGCAGGTTGATCCGCAGGTGGCGGTCGAGCACGATGGCCACGATCCCGCTGGCGGCCCGCCTGAGACCGTACGGATCCTGTGAACCGCTCACGGCGAACCCTGCGGCCAGCGCGCTTAGCAGCAGATCGAGCTTGTCCAGGATCGCCAGATACGCGCCGACATCGGACCGTGGCAGCAGGGCCCCCCGGGGCAGGTATTGCTCGCGGAGGGCACCGGCGACCGGAGCGGGCTCCCCGTCGAGCCGGGCGTAGACGCCGCCGATGACCCCCTGGAGTTCGGGAAGCTCCCGCACCATCTGCGTCACCAGGTCGGCTTTGCTGAGCCGCGCGGCCCGCTCCAGGTGGCCGGTTTTTTCCACGTCGAGCGGCAGCGCCTTCCCGAGCAGATGGGCCAGCCGGGTGAGACGATCGGTCTTCTGGGCCATCGTCCCCAACCGTTCGTGGACGACCAGGCCGGCCAGTTCCGGGATCCGGGCCTCCAGGGGGCGCTTCCGGTCCTCTTCGAAGAAGAACTGCGCGTCTGCGAGGCGCGCGCGGAGCACCCATTCGTTTCCCTCGCGCACCGTCTCGAGGCCGCGGGATCCCCCGTTCCGCACCGCCACGAATACCGGAAGCAGCTGGGCGCTGGCATCTTCGACGGCAAAGTACTTCTGGTGGTGCTGCATGACGGTGATCAGGACCTCACGGGGGAGGGACAGAAACTCCGGCGCGAACCGGCCGGCGAGGGCTTCGGGCCACTCCACCAGCTGAATGGTTTCCTCGAGGAGGTCGGGGTCCAGAATCGGGTGCCCGCCCGCGCGGCGCGCCACACGCGTGGCCGACTCGGTGATCCGCCGGCGCCGCACCGCCGGATCGAGGAGGACGAATCCCCGGCGGAGCGCCGCCTCGAAGCCGTGGGCGTCTGGGACCGTGATCGGGCGCGGGCTCAGGGCGCGGTGGCCGAAGGTGCGCCTGCCCGCCTCGACGTCGGCAAAGCGACAGGCGACGACCTCGCGCCCGAGGAGCGCCACCAACCACCGCACCGGCCGCGCGAAGCGGACGGCCTCGGGACCCCATCGCATCGTCTTGGGAAACGCCAGCCCGGCGGCAAGCGCGGGCAGCACCTCGCCGAGCGCCTTGATGGTGGGGCCGCCCGGAGAGCGCAGGATGGCAAACACGTACTCGCCCTGCGGGGTCGACCGGCGCTCCAGGCCGGCCACGGGCACTCCCTGCGCGCGCGCGAACCCCTCGGCGGCCGGGGTGGGCCGGCCGTCCGCCGCGTACGCAACGCGCGCGGCGGGACCGCGCACCTCACGAACGGCGTCCTCCTGCCGGAGGGCCACCTCCTCGACGGCAAGGACGATCCGGCGGGGCGTGGACCACGCGGCGACCGCGCCGCAGGTGATCCGGGCGGCGCGCAGCGCCTCGGGCGCCAGCTCCCGGATCTGCCGGGCCGCGGCCCATGCGGCGGCCGCCGGCAATTCTTCGGCGCCGATCTCGAAGACGAGCCGCGGCCGTTTGTGCCGGGTCGGTTTAAGCGGCATGCACGCGGCCTCGAAGCAGCGGCCAGCCCATCTCCTCTCGCCGGGCGAGGTACAGTTCCGCGCTGCGCCGCGCCAGGGCGCGGCACCGGCCCATCAGCGACGCCCGTTCCGCGACCCCCACCGCGCCCCGCGCATCCAGCAGATTGAAGGCGTGGGAGCACTTCAGCGTGTACTCGTAGGCCGGAAAGGCCAGCCGGGCGTCGAGCAGGCGCTGGGCTTCGCGCTCGTACGCCTCGAAGAGCTGCCCCAGCACAGCGACATCCGCCGTCTCGAGCGCATAGGTCGAGTGCTCGAACTCCTCCTGCTGGCGGATCTCGCCGTAGGTCACCCCGGGCGCCCAGACCAGGTCGAAGACGCTGTCCTTCCTTTGAATGGACTGGGCGATCCGCTCCAGGCCGTAGGTCAGTTCAGCGGAGATGAGCGGAACGTCCATGCCGCCGACCTGCTGCATATAGGTGAACTGGCTGATCTCCTGCCCGTCCAGGAACACCTGCCAGCCCAGGCCCCAGGCCCCCAGCGTCGGAGCCTCCCAGTCGTCTTCGAGGAAGCGGAGGTCGTGATCGAGCATCTTGATGCCCAGCCCCCCGAGGCTCCGGAGGTACAGGTCCTGCACGTCGGCGGGGGCGGGCTTGAGGATGACCTGATATTGCAGATGGGTGTACAGCCGGTTGGGGTTCTTGCCGTACCGCCCGTCGGCCGGCCGCCGGCTCGGCTGGGTGTACGCGACCTTCCACGGCGTCCCGGCCCCCACTTCACCATCGTACGGCTGCGCGATCACGCAGCCGTACGCAGCCCAATAGCGCTCCAGCGAGAGGATGATGTCTTGAAAATGCATTCGTCCTCCATCTCAAGCGTCCACTGCTTGTTCGGAGGGACGAAACGCCGGCCCTGTCCGGCCGTCACCCGATGCCGAGCGGCTCTTCTTCCCGCTTCCGCCTCAGGGGAACGGACGTCAGGGCGGTGGCAACGGCCAGGGCGGCAAACGCCGCCGCCGCCCAGGTCAGGGGCAGCTCGATGACCCGGTCCTCATCGTTGACCCGCAGCATTCCGGGCCGGCCCGGACGCACCGCTCGCCTGGCCTCGTCTATCGCGCCCCCAAATTGAGCGATCGCGCGCTTTGCCCGCTCCAGGTCGATCTCCATGCGACCACCTCCGCACGCTTATCTTATCACGCGCACGATCGCGTCGTCACCCCCGCCGCAATCCTTCAGCGGCGTCCGCGAGGCAGGCTACACGAACTCGTCACTTTGCAGTCGCGGTCAAATCCCCAGTTCCGGGAGACTCAAGCGGCTCCCGGAGGCGTTTGATGACCAGGGGCGCGCGCAGCCTGGCTTCCCACCGGTGCTCCAGGTGGAGCTGGACCAGCCGGGCCAGGTCCCCACGCTGGACGGGCGTCATCCGAAGCCGGGACGACTCGGGGCCGGGCGTCCGGATGAGGTGGTCGAACGTCGCCAGCAGCCCGGGAGGCACGGGGACCGCCTCCGCATCTTCCCTCCGGCATGCCGGGCAGAGGGCGCCTCCTCGTGCAGGGCTGAAGGCCCACGCCTCCGCGGCGCCCCGGACGCGAGGGAGGCGCCGCCCGCACTCCACGCACATCGCCGTCTCGGGCTGATAGCCGAGACATCCGGCGAGGCGCAGCGCAAAATGCAAGACTGCGATGTCCGCGTCGTCCTCGCGCGAGCGCCCCAACGTCTCGAGCACGTCGAGGGTCAGGGCGAAAACCTCCTGGTGCGGATCGCGATCGGCGAGCCCGCGATCAACGAGTTCCGCCACATAGGCCGCGTACGCGGACCGGATCAGGTCCGCCCGCACGCCCGCGAACGCCTCGACGATCTCAGCCTGGGCGATCACATCCAGCGTCCGCCCGCGGGCCAGCAGCAGCCGCGCATGGGTAAACGGCTCGAGCCGCCCGGCCAGGCGGCTCGCCGGCCGGCGAATGCCCTTGGCGGCCGCCCGCAGCTTTCCGTACTCTCGGGTGAAGAGCGTGACGATGCGATCCGCCTCGCCCAGCGCCTGCTGCCGGAGGACGATCGCCTCCGCCTTATAGACCGGCATGGCGGCCCCGCCCCGCCACCGGGGGGAACGGACTGGGCAGCAGCGCCGGGAGCGCGACCACGGTAGGCGCTCCTCGCGGGGAAGCGAGGATCACGTGCTGCACGCCGAACTCTTCCATCACCTGCCGGCAGGCCCCGCACGGGGTGAGGGTGATCCCGGCCGGCCCCACCACCGCGACCGCGGTCAGCCGCCGCCGGCCGTTCGCCACCGCCGTATGAATCGCCACACGCTCCGCGCAGAGCGCCAGCCCGTAGGACGCGTTCTCGACGTTGCACCCCGCATAGACGGTGCCGTCGCTGGCCAGCACCGCCGCGCCGACCGGGAATTGCGAATAGGGGGCGTACGCCCGGCGCCGCGCCCGCGCCGCAACGCGGACCAGCCGCGTGTGCTCCTTCGAGAGATGGGGCCGCGGGTGGCTTTGGCCGCGGCGGCGGCGTACCTGTCCCCCGTGTCGTTGAAGAACGCGTGGCCGGCCCCGTCGTAGATCTTCATCTCGTACGTCACGCCGGCCCGATCGAGGGCCTCGCGCATCGCGGCGATGCCGGGATTGACGAACGAATCGGTGGCGCCGTAGAACGCCAGCACCGCTGCGCGAATCTTCGACACGTCCTCCAGCGGTGGATTGGGGCCGTAGAACGGCACCGCGGCCCGCAGATCCGGGTTTTGCGTCGCCAGCCGCCAGACCATGCCGCCCCCGAAGCAGAACCCCATCGTCCCCACGCGGTCGGCCCGCACGGAGGGCGATCCCTGGAGGTAGCGCACGCCGGCGTTGAGCAGCGCGACGTGCTGGGCCGGCGGCGTCTGGGAGAGCACCGTTGCCGCCTGCGCGGAGTCGGTGAACTTGCCGGCGCCTCCCTGCGGGGAGAGGAGGTCTGGGGCCAGCGCGGCGTATCCGGCCTTGGCGAGCCGCCGCGCGACGTCCTTGAGGTGCTCGACGAGGCCGCGATTCTCATGCACGATGATCACGCCGGACGCCTTGGGCGTCCGCTTCGGCAGGGCGAGGTAGGCCTGGATCGCCGTCTCGCCGAGGGAGAACGAGACCGCCCGCGCCTCGACCGCGGGATCATCGGCGGGGACGGTCGCCGCGGCGGTCTGGGCCCGCAGGGGGGCGGGCGCCGAGGCGGCCGCGGCCACCTCTTCGGCGGAGACGGGGATCCCCAGGCTCGCCAGCGTCAAGACGCCCGCGGCAGCCCCGCCCGAGAACACCACGACGCGTCTGAGGAACTCCCGGCGGGCGACGTGACCTTCGCGGTAGTCCTCCGTCCACTCGTCCAGGATGTACCGCTCCAGATCAGTCATCGGTCCCCCCTGCTCGGTGTGACGTCACGGAAGCGGCTGGAACATCCCGGCTTGCTCGCGGAGGCGGTCCGCATTATTCTAGCACAGCGGCACCATTGCGCCGGCCTCACCGGCGCGGCGGTGAGCCTTCCCGGCTCTGCGATCCCTCCAGGCTCTGCGATTCCTCACGGGCCTGCGATCCCTCACGGGGTGGCGATCCCTCACGGGGTGGCGATCCGCCCCGGCTCTGCGGGGCCACCTTTCGCGGCAACGCGGGGATGGCCATGCCGCCCGAGACCAGGAGCTTCAGCCCATCCTGGACGCTGATCCGGAGAGGCTGCACGTCGCGCTCGGGCAGCATGATCAGGTATCCCGACATAGGATTCGGGGTGGTCGGCATGAAGACATTGAGCACGCGCTCGCCCGCTCTCGCCGCCAGCTCATCCTGCAGCGGCCCCTCGATCACCCCGGTGACGAACCCGATCTGATACAGCCCCCGGCGCGGATACTCCACCAGCACCACCTGCTGGAAATTCACGTGGCGCTGGAGGAGGCTGTCGCTCATCTGCTTTGCGATTGTGTAGATGCTGCGGACGAGGGGGATGCGCTTGAGCGCGCCGTCGACCGCGGCCATCACGCGCCGGCCCACGATGTTCGTCGTCACGAGCCCGATCAGGAAGACCAGCAGCACCGTCGCGATCAGGCCCAGTCCGGGGACGGGATGGCCGAGGTAGTCGTAGATGTGCGGCCCGAGAAACCCGTCCAGGAGATTGAACAACCAGGAGAGGATCCCAACGGTCACCCCGAGGGGGATCAACACGAGGAGGCCGGCGAGAAAGTAGGTCCGCAGCCGGAGCCTCACAGGGGAGCTGCTTCCTCCTGGGGCGCCGGCGTCGTGCGGGTGATCCGGACCCGGGTGATCCGCTGCCCGAGGGTCTTCTCCACCCGCAATTCAATCCCCGGCAGCGCGATCGTCTCCCCCGGGGTGGGGACGCGGCCGAACAGCGAGTAGACGAGGCCCGCCACCGTGTCCACCTCGTCCTGCGGGAGCCGGACTCCCAACAGTTCGCCGACTTCGTCGAGGTGGATGCGGGCATTCACCACCGCGGTGCGGTCGTCCACAAGCTGGATCGGCTTCTCCTCGAGATCGTACTCGTCCTGAATCTCTCCCACGATCTCCTCGAGCAGGTCCTCGACCGTCACCAACCCGGCGGTGCCCCCGTACTCGTCGAGCACGATCGCCATGGAGACCTTCTTCTGCTGCATCTCTTTGAACAGCTCATCGACCTTCTTCGATTCCGGGACGAAGAAGGGGGGGCGCTTGAGCTCGGACACCGGCTGGTCCAGCCGGCCGTGCCGCAGCGCCGGAATGAGATCCCGGATGTACACCACGCCCAACACGTGGTCAATGGTGCCCTCGTACACGGGGAGGCGCGAGTGCCCCCGCTCGGTCATCAGCGCCAGAGCGCGGTTGAGCGTCGCATCGGCCGGAACGGCCGAGATATCCACCCGGGGGCGCATCACTTCCCGCACCACCGTGTCGCCGAATTCGAAGACCGAGTGAATCATCTCCCGCTCCTCCTGCTCGATGACCCCTTCCTCCTCACCGACCTGGACGAGGAAGCGAAGCTGCTCTTGGGTCACGAGGGGGGCCCGCGGCGTGATGTGGCCGCCGAACGGCCGGACGAGCGCGGTCGCCACGAGCGACAGCACGCGGATCAGCGGG
>VBAN01000329.1:0-5727 GCA_005882445.1 Candidatus Segetimicrobium genomatis
AACAGCAAGCCGAAGGTGAGCGCGTGGAGCAGCGAGATGGGCGATTGAATGTGGAGCGGCGCGGTCTCCATGTCCTTGACGTGGATGCGGCTGGTGGCGACGACGCTGGCCAGCAGCATCAGGGCCACCGACATCCATCCGTAGGTCAGCGCCTGGCTCGCGAAGATCCCGAGGATCAGGCCGTTGCGGATCAGCATCGCGCTGTTGGCGGTCAGCATCCCGAGGAGGGCGAAGACCGACAGGCGGGCGGGGTCGCTGCGCGCGCGGCTGGCCAGCTCGGCCACCGTGGCTGTGCTGTTGACCAGCCCGCCGAGGAGCCCGGTCCACCGGATGCCCCGGGTGCCGTAGATCCGGAGCAAGACATAGTTCGTGAAGGCGATCCCCGAGATGACGAGCACCACGGTCCAGGCGGCCCGCAGGTCGATCAGGTGCAGGGGGTCGATCGTGCCGAACGGCAGCAGCTGGTAGACGACGATCGCCATCAGCCCCAGGATGATCGCACTCCGGATCTCCTCGATCTTCACCGCCCCGGCGAACCGGACCATTTCCGACTTCCAGGCCAGCAGCCCGGTCAGGACGATCCCGCATGCCGCGGCCACCAGCAGCTGCCCTTCGCTGACGAGGATCCCCAGGACTGCCGTGGCGAGGAGCGCGACGGTGGTCGTTGTCTCCAACGACCGGTCCTTGACGAAGCTGCGCCAGTTGATCAGCGTGATGAGGGGGATGAGGGCCGCCATCAGGATGTAGCTGGCGATTGGCGAGATCTGCCACGACAGCGTGGAGGCCAGGGACACGATCGAGAACGTGCGGACGCCGACTTCCTTGTGCGCCCACTCGCGCTCCAGGCCGATCATCATGCCGATCGCCAGCGAGATGGCGACGCGCTCCATGAAGAAGAGAAACTCGGTGTTGACGTTGATCGGGGGGGCCGGCATGCGGGCGCCTCAGTGGACCTGCAGGGGCAGGCTGCGTGTGGCGGCGAGGAGCGAGACCCCGGCGGTCACCAGCAGGGCCAGGGCGGCGCTCAAATAGGGCAGGCTGATGCCGGCGTGGTAGACGGCGCCTCCCCAGGCGGGGCCCACGATCCGGCCCATGCTGTCGAAGGAGTCCATGATGCCGATCGAAAGCCCCTGGCCGGCCGGCGTGCGCTTCGAGATCAGCGACGCGACGGACGGCCGCATCAAGGCATGCCCGGCGCCGGTGATCGCCGCGTACAGCGCGAGAGTCGCCAGATCGTGGGTGGACATGATCAGGAGATACCCAACTGCGGCGATGAGCAGTCCTGCCTGGACCAGCCGGTCCTCGCCCCACCGGTGGATGAGGCGCCCGACCAGCACCCCGAGGATGGCGGCCTGCACGAGCCCGACGACGACGAACACGATCCCGATCGCGCCGGCCCCGCCGGCGGCGCTCAGGTGCAGCCGGTCCTGGGCGAACAGCGCATACGTCGCCTCGAGCCCGGCCAGGGCGAACGCCCCCACCAGGGTGACGACGTAGAAGAACGCCAGCGGCCCTGCCAGGGCCAGCCGGACCGCGTCGATTCGAGACGGGCGGTGCGCCGGGGAGGCGCGCCGGGCCGGCTCCGGGAGCGCTCCCCAGCTCAGGAGCAGGGTGAGGAGCGCGAGGCCCGCCCCGACGAAGAACGGGAGCGCGAGGTGCCGGTGTCCCAAGATGCCGCCGATCCCCGGGCCGATGGTGAATCCGAGCCCCATCGCCGCTCCCATCATGCCCATGGCCCCGCCGCGCTGCTCTTCGCTCGTTGTGTCGGCGACATAGGCCATCGCGGTGGGCAGGGTGGCCGCGCTCAGGATTCCTCCGAGGATCCGGGCCAGGAACAGCTCCCAGACCTGGTGCGAGAGACCGAAGATGACGAACGAGACGGCGTAGCCGAGCAGTCCCAGGACGAAGATGGGTTTCCGCCCGATCCGGTCGCTCGCGGCTCCCCACAGGGGGGCGCAGAGAAACTGCATGACCGCGTAGCTGGTGGCCAGCAGGCCGATCTGGAACGGCGTCGCGCCCACCTCCCGCGCGTAGAACTGCAGGACCGGGAGCAGATGAACACGGCCAGGAAGAGGACGGCCAGGCCGCGCCGGCCGACTTGGGGCGTTTGGGACATGAAGGCCTCCTGTTCGAAACGGACTCCATTATCCGCGCGGAATGTCGGGAATGTCAAGGCGCGCCTTGACACGGTCCGGGGGGCTTCCTACAATCAATCGAGAAGGACGTTCCTCGGTAGCTCAACGGTAGAGCATCCGGCTGTTAACCGGAGGGTTGTAGGTTCGAATCCTACCCGAGGAGCCATTCATTCAGCCGATCTGGTTGACGCCTCGAGTCGCGCTTCACGTCTGGAGTGCCGGAGACGCTTCTGCGGCGCGAGGATCGTGACGCCCCCGTTGGTTGAAACACGAAGGGCGCCGCCGTCGGCAGCGCCCCCGCGTCTTGAGCCGGCCGGTCCCTACCCCGGCCGGGCGTCACGTGATCAGTGGCTGTTCACGTATGCGATCAGATCGAGGATGAGGTTGGCCGCGTTCGGCGTGCCCAGCCCCGTCACCGGATCCCAGCCCGTGGTCGCCGGGTAGCCTGGGACCGCGGGGTTGGCCTGGTTGTTGCCGGTCGTCACATCGTAGAAATCCCTCGCGTAACTCGTGGGATCGGAGGCAATGGCGTAGAGCGCCGGGTTGATGTACCCGAGTGGCTTGCCGCCGTTCAGCTCATTGGCCACCGCGATCAGGCCCGCCCATTGCGGCGAGCCGGAGCTGGTGCCGCCGATCACGTACCAGCCGGTGTCGTTGACGTTGGTGCTGTAGCCGGGATTCGTGATGTAGATGAGCACTCCGGTGCGGCTGCTGGCCTGGATGCTGATATCCGGAACGCCGCGCCTGGCGCCGATGGGTGTGCTGCCCGCGGGCAGCACGTCCTGGAACGACGGCCTGGTGAACACGTGGCTGAATCCACCGCCGGCGTCGATCCAGCCGACCTCGCGGCCGCCCGGATTCGCCTGGCAGGTCGCCGGCGGCGAGGCGCTGTCGACGCCGAGTCCGGTCGTGGCGTTCGCGCACTCGTACGTGCCCCCCACCCCCGTGACGAGCGGGTCTGACGCGGGCCACTCCACGGTCGGGAAGGGGATCACCGTGGGGTTTTTCACCGGCGTCTTGAGGATGTTGGCGGTGCCGAAGTCACCCGAGGAGCCGAAGACGGTGACATGGTTGGCCCGCGCCAGCTCGAAGGCGCCGCGGAGGTTTTGCAGCGCCGCGGTTCCCTGATTGAATGCCTCCTCCGCGGACGCGAAACTCTGCGAGATGACCGACCCGAGGTGGGCGTTGATCACGTCCTGCTCGGCTTTGAAGAAGTCGGGGAAGCCCTGCACACCGAGCGTCTCGGCTGTGGGCGTGGTCACCAGGAGAATATTGGCCATCGGCGCCATGGAGTGGGCCCACTCGACATCGAGGGAGACCTCGATCGCCCAGATGCTGCGGTTTTCCTGCCCCGTGCCCTTCGACTGGGGGGGCGGCGGATTCGTCGAGGTATTGCCCTGCTGGAGCTCGCTAAAAGTCGGGCCCGAGCACCCGGTCGGCGTGTTCTCCTCCCCGCACAGGTGCGGGAGGCCGAAGGCATTGTTGAAGACCATGAGGTCGTGGCGCACGGTCTCGCTGCCAAAGGAGTCCACGATGATGATGGTCTGGCCCTGGCCCTGGTGGTCCTCAGCCAGCAGCGGCGTAAGGTTGTACGAGTTTTGCTCGGCGGTCGGGTTGAAGCAGCGACGACCGATCGCGTTGCACTGGGTCTGCGAGGGTGGGGTTGTGCCACCGCTCACGAACTGAATGTCGCTGAAAGTCGGGTGGAACACGATAGGGTGGACCGGAGCCTGCAGCGTGGCTCCCGACCACGGCGCTGAGCCGCCTATGGAGAGTACGAGACAGAACAGCAGGGTCCCGGACACATGTGAACCGCGCCACTTGGACGCCCATTTCATGCGGGTTTCCTCCCCTCGAGCCTGAACTGCCTGCGGCCTTCCGCCTGGATTCCCCGAACTCCTCCAACCAGAGAGCGGTGCCGTGCCGGGATTCAGGGTCTCTGAGGGCAAACAGGATTCGCGTGAGCCCCCACGGGGGACGGGCGCCGGAGGGGACGCGCGCTCGACGGCAATGCTGGGTAAAATCGGGAAGGCGCCCCGGACGCGAGGGGGCGCCTCGACGCGATCGTTACCCTTCAGGGTTTACGTGTAGATGTTCAGCGGATGGCGCTTCAGGGTCTCGCCAAACTTTTTCCGGAGCTGTTCAAACATCTCGATGTCGTACTGTCCGACGAAGGTGATGGCCGTCCCGGCGCGGCCCATGCGCGCCGTTCTCCCGACGCGGTGGACGTAGGTCTCGATGTCTTCCGGCATGTCGAAGTTGATGACGTGGGAGATGTTCGAGAGATCCAGGCCGCGGGCGGCGACGTTCATGGCGATCAACAGGCGGGTCCGTTTCTCTTCGAACGCCCGGAGCGCCCGCAGGCGTGCCGACTCCCGCAGGCCGCCGTGGAGCACCCCAACCCCTCCCTCGCGTTCAAGCGAGCGCGCCAGCCGGTCGACGCGGTGACGGGTCCGGCGGAACACGAGGCCCGAGGAAATCTTGTCGTCGCGCATGAGGCGCCGGAGCGCTTTGACCTTGTCCTGTTCCGCGACTTCGAGGTAAAACTGCTCGATCGAATCGACCGTCGGAAGGGGCGCCGCAATCCGCACCCAGGCTGGCGTGCGCATCCACCGCTGCGCGATCTCGTGGATCTCCGGCGAGATGGTGGCGGAGAACAGCGCGGTCTGCCGCGCCGGCGGCGTCTGGGACAGAATCTTCGACACGTCGGGGAGGAAGCCCATGTCCAGCATCCGGTCGGCCTCGTCGAGCACCATCACTGCGACCGACCCCAGGTGGACCGTCCGCCGCTGCATGTGGTCCAGCAAACGCCCGGGGGTCGCGACCGCGATCTGCGGGCGCTGGCGCAGCTCTTCCATCTGCCGGATGATCGAGGAACCGCCGAACAAGGCCACGACGGAGACACGCCGCTCGCGCCCCAGTGCCCGTAAGTCGTCGGCAATCTGTAGGGCGAGCTCGCGCGTGGGCGCCAGAATCAGGGCCTGAAGAGTCCGGGACGATGGATCCAGTCGCTCGACGATGGGGATCCCGTAGGCGCCGGTCTTCCCGGAGCCGGTTTCCGCCTGGCCGATCATATCCTTGCCGCCGGCCATGACCGGAATGCCTTGCTGTTGTATGGGGGTTGGCTGGTTCCATCCGAGCCGGTGTACGGCCCGTAGAGTTTCCGGGCTCAGGGCGAGCCCGCCGAACGCTGGAGAAGTCTCCGTGTGCGGTGTCAGCGCGTGTTTCGTCGCTAGAATAACAATCGCCTCCTTCGTGCTCCGGCTGATCGCCGGGTGCGGCTTTGCCGCGGGAATCGGTGCCGGCACTCTGCGCGTGTCTCGCCGGAACCTGCTCCCCACGAAGAAGGCCTGCGACACACAAGGAGGAACGCCGTCCGGCATCCCCCACAGAACGCATCTATGACGACACCAAGATTGTACCAGTTTGGAGGGGTGGCGTCAAATTTTCGGTGTGTCCGTGTGGAAAGGTAACAACTTCGTGAAGGCCGGCCGGTTCGGGAATGTTCAGCGCACGTCGCTGGTATAGGGATGCGGAGAGAGTGAGTGCTCCAAATCAGACAGGAAGGAGATGAATTCAGATGCGGAAGCTT
>VBAN01000329.1:5750-10936 GCA_005882445.1 Candidatus Segetimicrobium genomatis
GATCCAACGTTCTTCCAGTTCCCTGAGCATGAGATGGTCACCAGCACCACGGATACGGTGCCGGGCGTGGTGGCCGGTCCAGACACGCCTCAGCGGGTGTACGTGTCTTCGGACCAGAACCGCGAGAACCAGTAAGCACCAAGATCCACCGCAGGTCGGCCGCTCGAGCAGGGTGCTCGGGCGGCCGGTTTTTCCCCCGCTCGAGCTTGGCATCCGTCGATGGTATTGGGGGCAGCGCACCGGTGCGGTAAACAGCGCGAACGAGAGGAAACAAACGACCGTAAGGGGGGATTCCTTAAGGGAACCCCGGCATCGAGAGCGTGTAACAACTTCGTGAAAGCAGGACGGTTTGGGAATGTCTACTGCCTGCGATGGGTATATGGGAGGTGGAGATAAGAAACGCTCCAAATCAGCAAGAAGAAGGAGATGGATTCAGATGCGGCAGCTACTGGCAGTAGCAGTGTTTGGTTCGATTCTGGCCTTCACCGCCTCCGCGGCGCTGGCAGAGGGGAACGTCGATCCGAGGTTGCTCGAGTCCCCTGTGAGTCAGATGGTCACCGGCACCACGGATACGGCCCAGGGCGTGGTGGCCGGCCCGACCACGATTGATGGCACGTTAGTGAACAACCACGAGAAGTAAGTAAAGCGTCAGGATCGGCAGCACGGCAGCCGCTCGGGGATGAGCCCGTGCGGCTGTCGGCATTCTTCCCACCCGGGCTCAGGATCTTGTTGACAGGCCCCCCGATCCCGCTCGATAGGGTCGCCTCCCATCGGTGGCGAAGACATCGCCGCCAATGGGGGAATGGCGTGATGTGGTGGTGGTCGGGGCGGGCCCGGGCGGGTCTGCGGCGGCGCACTATCTCGCCAGGCGCGGGGTCGACGTCCTGCTCGTTGATAAAGCCGAGTTTCCCCGCGAAAAGACGTGCGGCGACGGCCTGACGCCCAGGGCGGCCGCGGTGCTGCACGACATGGGCGTCCTCGACGCCCTGCTCCGGGTGGGGCGGCCGATCAGCGGGGCGGAGATCGTCTCGCCCGACGGCTACTCCACCGGCGCTCCGGTTCCATCGCAGCGTGGTGTGCCCGCGTCGATGCTGGTCGTTCCGCGGATCACGCTCGACAACGTTCTCCGCAAGCGCGCGATCCAGAGTGGAGCGCAGTTCGAGGGCGGAGTGCTCGTCAGCGGCGTGGAGGCGGCGGCCGGGGGGGTCGTGATCAAGGCCGAGCAGGCCGGGCGTCCGCTGGTGATCAAAGCTCGGCTGGCCATGCTGGCGACGGGCGCTTCCATTGGCCTTCTGAAGCGGCTGGGCCTGCTCGCGAAGGCGCCGGCGGTGATGCTGGCCGCCCGCGCGTACTTCGACGGTATCCGGGGTCTGACCGATCGCATCCAGATCCGGTTCGACGGCGTCCCGCTTCCCGGATACGGCTGGATTTTTCCGGTCTCGCCGTCGTCGGCCAACGTGGGCGCGGGCTTCTTTCCGCCACGGTGGTCCCGCCGTGCGCCCGCCAGCCCCCGCGCGGTTCTTGACATGTTCCTGCGGGGCCGGTTCGTCAGCGCCGCGCTCGACGGCGCCCATCAGGCCGGGCCGGCGAAATCGTATCCCCTCCGCGTAGACTTCCCCGATGCTCCGACCTTTGGCGGCGGCATGCTCCTGGTGGGCGAAGCGGCGGGGCTGGTGAACCCGTTGACCGGCGAAGGGATCGATTACGCCCTGGAGTCCGCGCAGATCGCCGCCGAGCACGCCGCGCGCGGGCTGGCCGAGGGCACCCTGTCACTGAAGCGCTGCGAAGAGTATGACCGGCACCTGCGCGCGCGGTTTGGGCGGCTGTTCACGTTCTGCCGGCGGGTGCGCGACGCATCCTTGAACGCCACGCTGCTCAACCGGCTGGCGCGGATCGCCTCGGGACGCGATGACCTCAAGATGTTGCTCATCAACGTCGCGCTCGGCAACCGGGAGGTCTCCGAGACGCTGTCGGTGGCCACGGCGCTGAAGAAGGCGTTCGCGCTTGCCAGATAGGGAGAAGCCCGTGGGGCCGCGCGGTTCCGCCGATCAGGACGGCGGGGACGGCACCACCGAATGCCGGTCCGGTAATGCCGCGCCCACCTGGTCCGGTCTGTGAAAGCCGATCGAAGGCCGATCGAAGCGAGGAGTAGGACAAAGGTAAGCGTGGAGTAGAGCTAAGGTAAAGCCGCTGTTACGCGGCGGCCGGGCGGGATTGCACTTCGGCCGGCTTGCGGGCCGAGTGGATCATGCCCCAGAGATACCCGATGATCGCCGCGACCACGACGATCGTCGTGAGGCTCGACGGAAGGCGGGTCCCCAGAAGGGCGTCCAGAGAGAACGCGCCCGGACCCGAGATCCCGACCGCGATCGCCACCGCCAGGTGAACGAGCGGGTACTCAAAACCTCCACTGGTGTTCCACAGCTTCCCCCAGTGGAACTTCGTGATCGCGGTCAGCATCGCCGAGCCGATCGCGATCGAGCCCAGAGGGCTCAGGAACCCGATGGCAAAGAGCAGGCCGCCGGCAAACTCCGACAACCCTCCGAGGAGAGCCCAAAAGGGCGCCGGCCGATATCCGACCGACCCGAGGAACGTGCTGGTGCCGCGCAGCCCGTGCCCCCCAAACAGACCGAAGAGTTTTTGCGCTCCATGCCCGGCAACGAGCAGGCCTGCGGTCAGCCGAAGAATCAAGAGTGCAACATCCATCCGTCTCACCTCCGCATGCTCCAACGCGTCTCAAGGCATACTGCCGGTGGTGCATGGGTTACTTACCTTCCGTAAGGATACGCCGTTCACTTCCTCTTGTCAAGTTGCTTCCGTATTGTTAGTATAAAGGCAGGGGAAGAGAGGCGCCGCTCATGAAGGACGTTGCGCAGATCTGTCCGCTGTATCACAAGGCCATCGAGCTGGTGGGCAAGCGCTGGACCGGCGCCATCATCGAGGCGCTGATGACCGGCTCCCGCCGGTTCGGGGAGCTATTGGAGGCGGTGCCCGGGTTGCACGACCGCCTGCTCTCGGAGCGTCTCAAGGAACTCGAGACGGAAGGCCTGGTGCGGCGGCGGGTGCACGCGGAGACGCCGGTGCGGATCCAGTACGAGCTCACCGCCAAGGGCCGGGATCTGAAAAAGGTCGTGGCCGAGGTTCAGCGGTGGGCCGACCGCTGGCTTCACGCGCCCTCAGGCACCCGCGGGTAGCACCGCGTCCCGCGCGGCTCTGTCGGGCCGCAGACCTTTCAACGCCGCATGGCGGAGGCCGTCGCCCGTGCGCTGTTTATATTCCACCTCGACCACCACGGCGGGTTTGACCCAACGAGGGGAGACCTCCACCCGAACCTCGCCGAAGTGATCCCGCAGCGTGGGCGCCGGCACGAACGGACAGGTCTTCCGCGGCGTCGCCTGGAGATCCCGGAGGATGCGCCGGCGAGCTTCCTCCGGCAGGCCGCTCCCCACCAGCCCCGCGTACCGCAGTCTGCCGCTGCGATCGTACTGCCCCACGATGAGCGCGCCGAGGTGGCCTGGGCGCGGAGCGAGGTAGCCGCCTACGACGAATTCATCGCGGTGCCGCACGGAGATCTTGACCCAATCCCGCGTCCGCACCCCCGGCCGGTAAGGGCTGGCCCGCCGCTTCGCCACCACGCCTTCGAGGCCGAGCCTGGCGCACTCCCTGAAGGCGAGCCGTCCGTCCATCCCCGAGAGGGCCTCGGTGATCCGGACCGCCTCCGTGGCCAGGGCGGGATGAAGGCCGCGCAGGACCGCCTGGCGGTCCTCGAGCGTCCGGGTGAGCAGCGGATGGCCGTGGACGTAGAGGCAGTCGAACACCATGTACGCGAGCACCCCCGACATGCGCTTTCGCGGGTGGAGCCACTGCTGAAGGGCCTCGAAGTCGGGCAGGCCCTTTTCGTTCAGCACCACCATCTCGCCATCGAGCACCAGGCTCGTCGGGAACTCCCGAAGCGCCTCGGCGACCGGCCGGAACGTCTCCGTGAACGAATAGAGGTTGCGGGAGAGCAGGCGCACGGCGCCGTTGTGAATCAGGGCGATGACGCGAAAACCATCCCACTTGGGCTCGTATACCCAGTCGGGGTCGTTGAACGGATGCGGCGCGGCTTCGGCGAGCATCGGCGCGAGCGATCTCGGAAAGGGGGCGGCGCCCGCGGGATGCAGACCCAGGCGCGCCAGCGCCCGAGAGACGATGAGGATGGACGCCGGGGGAGACACGTCAGCCGGTCAGGAGGAAAGCCTGCCGGACGTCGTGAACCAGGGGACCAGCCGATTCAGGGGAGCGACGCCGATGTTCGGAAAGTCGAGCAAGGTAGCCCTGCTCCAGAAGGTGCCGCTGTTTCGGGATCTGTCGCGCAAGCGGCTTGAGCGGATCGCCGGGCTCGCCGATGAACTGGATATCCCCGCGGGCAAACGGCTGGCGGCCGCCGGCGAGACCGGGCAGGAGCTCTTCGTGATCGTCGACGGGCACGCGACGGTCAAGGCAGGTCGCGGGCGAACGTCCCGGCTCGGCCCCGGTGAGTTCTTTGGCGAGATGAGTTTGATCGACGGCGGTCCCCGCTCGGCGACCGTGGAGGCGGCGGTGGACATGAAGCTGCTGGTGGTCGGCCGCCGGGAGTTCTGGTCGCTGTTGAACGCGGCGCCGTCCCTGGGGCTGAAGATCATGAGCACGCTGTCGCGGCGCGTGCGCGAGGCAGAGGCGACCGTCTCGGCCTAGGGTCAGGCGCTTTGCGGGTGGCGTGTCCGACAATCTCCTATCAGAAGCGTGGGCTAGTGGATTCCCTCGTCGTCCTGGATCCGGCTCGCCACCGTCTCCAGCAGGCGGATGGCGATGGCCGGGTTGGCGTCCAGGATGCCCTTGAAGTCCCATCGTGTCAGCGCCAGGCAGGTCGTGGGCTCCTTCGCGACCACCGTCGCTGAGCGGGGAGTCTCCCGCACGAGCGCCAGTTCTCCGAAATAATCTCCTGGACCCAGCGTCCGGATCGTCCGTTCATTGCGCTGTACGGCGGCCCGTCCCTCTACGATCAGGTAGAAGCCGTGCCCGGCCTCGCCCGCGGAGACAATCGCCGCCCCGGGCTCGTAGCGTCGTTCCTTGATCCCGTTGGTGATGCGCCGCAGCTGTGCCTCTGGAATGTCGTGAAAGAGAGGGACCTTCTTGAGGTGCGGGACGTGATCGGCCACGGCAAT
>VBAN01000330.1 GCA_005882445.1 Candidatus Segetimicrobium genomatis
CCGCGGTGACGTATGTCCTGGCGCTCAGCCAGAAACTCCTCGTCAAGGATCGGCTCACGCGCGCCGGCCGCTGGGCTGAGAAAGGCGACCATATGGGCATGGGCGTCGTGGACCGCGTGCTCGGCATCATCGGCCTCGGCAACATCGGGCGTGAGGTCTGCCGGCTCGCCCGGCCGTTCGGGCTCCGGCTCATCGCGCACGATCCCTACGTCGACCGCGACGCCGCGGCGTCGGTGGGCGCCGAGCTGGTCGGTCTGGACGACCTGCTCCGGACGGCGGATTTTGTCTGCATTTGCGCGGCCCTCACCGATGACTCGCGCCATCTGATCGACGCGCGGCGTCTGGCGCTGATGAAGCCGACCGCCTACCTCATCAATGTGGCCCGCGGGCCGATCGTCGATCAGGCGGCGCTGACCCAGGCCCTCCGCGCCGGACGCCTCCAGGGAGCCGGCCTCGATGTCTTCGAGCGCGAGCCCCCCGATCCGCACGACCCGCTGTTTACGCTGGACAACGTCATCGTCACGCCGCACGCGATCTGCTGGACCGACCAGTGCTTTGCCGACAACGGACGCAGCGCCTGGACGTCGATCTTGGATATTGCGGCCGGGCGGGCGCCCCAGTACGTCGCCAACCGCGACGTGCTCGCCACCCCGCGCTTCCGGGAGCGGCTGCGCCGGTATGGGGAGCGCGCCGCGCGCGGCCAGACCGTCGGGGGGTTATGAGGCACAACACCCTCAAAGCGAGGCTGCGCGCCGGGGAGGTGTGCGTTGGGACCATCATCTTCGAGTTCAACACGAGCGGCATCGCCCGCATCGCCGCCGCGGCCGGGGCGGACTTTCTGTTCTACGATCAGGAACACAGCGGCTGGACGACCGATGTGCTCCGGATGCTCTTCGCCACCGCGCGGGCGGTCGACACCGTCCCGCTCGTGCGCGTCCCCGCCTCCCAGTATCACCTGATCTCCCAGGCGCTTGACCTGGGCGCGATGGGGATCATCGTCCCGATGGTGGAGACGGTCGAGCAGGCGCAGGGCATTGTGCAGTCGGCCAAGTACCCGCCCCTCGGCCGGCGCGGCGCCGCGTTCGGCGTCGCCCACGACGACTATGCCGGAGGCGACGTGCTGGCCAAGATGACGAGCGCCAATGAGGAGACGATGCTCGTCGCCCTCATCGAGACGGTGACGGGTCTCGAGAACGTGGAGAAGATCGCCGCCTTCCCGGGCATCGACGTCGTGTGGCTCGGTCACTTCGACCTGACCGCGTCGATGGGGATCCCGGCCCAGTTCACCCACCCGCGCTACCTTGCGGCTGTGGAGCGGATCGCCGCGGCCGCGGCCGCGGCACGAAAGCCCGCCGGGTTCATGGCCGGCAGCGTCGACGAGGCCACGGTGATGCTGACGAAGGGGTACCGCTGTGTGGCGTATTGGGGCGACCTCTGGATCTACGCGCAGGGCCTGAAGAACGGCATCGACGGAACGCGGAAGGCGGCGGCGGCGCTGGCATCCGGCGTTGCTCGAGGCTGAGCACCGGTCGAAGGGCGGGGACAGGCATGGCTCACACGGGGGGAACAGGATGAGCGACGGAAGCGGGTGGGATGAACGAGGGTTTTACCAGGGGCTCTCGGCCCAGCTCATCGGGGGGGCGGCCCTGGCTGGGCCGGGCGCCGCCATCGTGAGCGCAGATCGGGCGTCGGCCGCGGGGCCGGTCAAGGTGGAACTGGCGCCTCCCGACACGCCGTTGGGGAAGGCCCAGGCGGCGGCCGTGCAGGCATCGACCCAGGGTCCCACCGACGGATCGGCGTACCGGGCGGTGTAGGCCGCCAAAAAGCTCAAAGGCGCCACCCTCAACGTCACCTACGAGTCCGGCCTGCAGGCACTCGAGCCGAAGAACTACTCGGGACCGCAGTGGCAGGCGCTGACGGGGATTCCCCAGAACGTGATCGAGCTTCCTCACCCCGACCAGTACTCCAAGCCGATCGCGGAGCACATCGCCAACTCCGGCGCCTACGACATCCTCGATATCGAGCCGGCCTGGATTCCTTCCCTCGCCAACGGGGGGGTGATCCAGCCGATCGACGAGTTCGTCGCCACATACATGAACCCGGCCGATCTCGACGACTACCATCCGCTGTACAAGTACCTGCCGACGTACAAAGGAAAGCGCTGGGGAGTGTTTGACGACGGCGACGAACTCTGCCTCTACTACCGCAAGGACGTCATCGGGGATCCGAAGCTGCAGCAGGCGTACAAGGCCAAGTACGGCCAGGCGCTGCGGGTCCCCCAGAGCTGGGACGAGTACTCTCAGGTGGCGCAGTTCATCACCGACCAATTGGCGCCGAACGTGTACGGGACGGCGAATTTCCGCAAGGCCGGAAGTCCCGGCAACCAGTTTGCCTTCGTGCAGGAGTTTCGCGCGAACGGGGGAGTCTTTTTCGATCCCCAGACGATGAAGGCACAGCTCAACTCGCCGGCGGGACTCAAGACGTTCGAGCAAATGATTGC
>VBAN01000328.1 GCA_005882445.1 Candidatus Segetimicrobium genomatis
ATCGCGCCGGAACCCGCGCCGTCGAGCCGGGCCGCCTCCAGGTACTCGTCGGGGACCGCCTGAATTCCGGCGAGGAACACGATGGTGGGGAACCCCACCCACCGCCACGCGTTGACCAGGATGATCGACACCAGCGCGGTGTGCGTATCCCCCAGCCAGGGGAGGGCCAGCCCGGCCAGCCCGATCAGCGCGAGGCCCTTGTTGACGATCCCCCAGACGGGGTTGAGGAACAGCTGCCACAGGAACCCGACGATCACCAGCGACAGGGTAACCGGCATGAAGAAGATCGCCCGGTACGCCCCCGCCCCCCAGGTCCGGCCGGCCAGCAGCACCGCGAACAGGAGACCGAGCCCGTTTTGAATCACCATCGTCAGCGCAAACGTCCAGACGTTGTGCCAGAATGCGGTGAGCATCCGCGCGCTGTAGGGGTACTGCCCGAACAGCCGCCGGAAGTTGGCCAGGCCGGCGAAACCGCCCCTGACGATCCCGTCCCAGCGGAACAGGCTGTAGGCCATGGCGCCGAGGATCGGGTAGGCGACGACGACGGTGAAGAGGAGGAGCGCCGGCGCAAGGCATGCCGCGACCCACAGTGTCTGGCTCAGCCGGTACGAGAGACGTCGAGGGCCGGGGCTTGGACGGGCCCCGGCCCGGGTGCTCATCCCCGCTGCACGCGACCGGGCGCGGCGCGCGCGCATACTCAGCGGCGCGGTCGCGCTACTGCCCTCGGAACGGCTCAAACCATGTGGACAGACCCCGTGTCACGTCCTCGCCCACCTGCTGCGGGGTCATCCGGCCGGCGAAGAGCCCCTGGAGGTCGCTCTGAATCAGTTCGCTGCCGGTGGGGTTCTTCCACCGGAAGCCGACCAGCATGATGTACGGCGTGGCGTGCCGCATCCAGGTCTGGACCTCCTGGAGCTGCGGGTCGTGGATCACCACCCCCGGCACCGCCGAGATCTGCCTGAGCTGGTCGGTGAACGCCTGTCCCCACTCCCGGGACGCCGTGAACCGGATGAACTTCAGCGCCAGAGCCGGATTGGCGCTCCTGGCGTTCACCCCGTAATTGCCGTCGTCGTAACTGCTGATCCACGGCGCGTCCCCCGCCCGCGCCACCGGCCCGGGCATGACGCCGATGTCGAGGGACGGGTTCTGGCTCTTGAAATAGCCGAGTTCCCAGATGCCCCCGATGAACATCGCCGCCTGCTCGTTGATGAACAACTGCTGCATGTCCGTGTAGGCGACCCCCATGAACCCCTGGGACATGTACGGCCGGATCTCCTGCATCTTCGCCAGCGCCCCGGTAAACTGCGGGCTCTTGAACGTGGTCTGCCCGCGGGTGACGGCCTCGTAGAAATTGGTGCCGCCGTAAAAGTTGGGTCCCAGGACGCCCATCGCGATCTCGAGCGTCCAACCCTCCTTGCCGCCGTTGGCCAGCGGCGTGATCCCACGATCTTTCAGGGTCATGAGCGCCGCGATGAACTCCTCCCAGGTCTTCGGCGGAGTCACACCCGCGCTCTGGAGCATCTTCTTGTTGTAGAAGATCACGAGGCCCTGCACCGCGAACGGCACGCCGTAGACCATCCCGTCGGCCCTGCTGCGGGCGCCGTCGAGCCATTGACGGGCAAACGTCTTCAGCTCAGGCACCTTGTCCTCGAGCGGCCCGAGGAACTCCGGCCGCGCGAACGGCTGGAGGGCGACGTAGGCCCGCAGATGCACGATGTCCGGCCCCTTGCCCGCCTGCATCGCCGCCGACAGCACGGTCGCGTAATTGGTGGGCTTGTAGGTCTGGAACTCAATCGACGTCCCGGGATTCTGCGCCTCGAACTGCTTGATCATGCCCTCGTAGAACGCCCGGTCCTCGCCTCGCCAGCTCCAGAAGGTCATCTGCGCTCGGCCCTGGCCGCCCGCTCCCGCCGGGCAGAGCCCGGCGGCGAGGGCCACAGCCAGCACCGCCACCCACGCCCGCCTTCCCATCTCGCACCTCCAGGGAGCCCACGCGGACTCCCCTGTGACCCGCCTTTTCACGCCGAGCAAATCCATCTCCTCTATGCTACGCTTGCAGCGTGGACGCTCAGACGGCCCTCATCGAAGATATCCGCGCGACGACCAGGGGCGAACCGGTCGTGGTGGCCTTCAGCGGCGGGCTGGACAGCACGGTCACCGCCGCACTGGCCCGCGACGCTCTCGGCGCCGGCCACGTGCTGCTCATCACCGTCAACATGGGCCAGTATGCCTATACCCGGGGTAACGAGATCGTCTTAGAGGTTGCCGAGCAGCTCGGGCTGGAGCAGCGCTGCCTCCTCGGACAGTTCAAGCAGCACCGCGTGCAGGCCGCCGGCCCAGCCTGCAATCGGTGCACACGCGAGATCAAGCTCGGGATGGTCAAGGCGGTCGCCGGGGGCCGCCTGGTGCTCACG
>VBAN01000331.1:0-3229 GCA_005882445.1 Candidatus Segetimicrobium genomatis
CACCCAGATGGTCTGATCGGGGATCGCGCCCGGGCCGCCGTAGGAGGGCATCGGCGGCATCTGGGCAACTGTCCCCTGCGGGGGCTCCAAACGATTGGCCCTCGCGGCCGGGCTTCCGGCGAGGAGGGCGGCCGTCCCGGCGAGGACGACGGCGGCGGTCAGCGCGGCGAAAAGCGCGGCCGAGAGCGGGCGGGTCTTGATCATGCAACACCTCCGGAGGATCGCGTCCTCCTCCATACGGGGGCCCGGAAGGACATGTTCCCGTCGGGCGCGAGAAACAGACCCCGCGGCGTTCGGGCGTTCCGGCGCGACGCCGCGTGGAGGGAAGCAGGATCGGTGACACGAAAGCCAATCGAAGCGTGGAGTAGGACAAAGGTAAGCAAAGGCACGCCAAAACCAGGGTCCGGGGGAAGAGGCAGGTCTGGCTGCGGAGGCCGGCATGTTTGCCCTGAATTTCTACTCGAGCGTGTTTGCGCAGGCCCTTCGCGAGGGCCGCAAGACGCTGACGATACGTCTGGGCGACAAGCGCGGCAAATACCAGGATGGACAGCTGGTCTGGGTCACCGTGGGGAGCCAGTTTGGGACGAAGCAACAGATTTTCACGGCGATGATCGATCGTGTGGAAGTGAAGCCGCTGCGGGACGTCTCCCCCAGGGAGATCGAGCGGGAGAACCCCGCAACACGCGAGCACGCCGACCTCATGGACTTCCTCTCCAAGATCTACGGGCGCAGCGTCGCGCTGGATGACGTGGTGACCGTGATTCATTTCACCCGTGTCGTCGAGGCGAAGGACGCATAGCCGGCTCGACCCTCCTGGGCCGCGCCGCAATCCCACCCGCCCCGGATCCCGCCGCACGCGCACTCTGCGCAGCTGACCCGCACCCGCCTGCCCGACGATGCCACGGTCGATCGTTGAGTGCGTGCCGAACTTCAGCGAAGGCCGCCGGCCGGACGTGCTCGATGCCCTGGCTGCCGGCGTCCGCGGCCCCGGCATCCGGCTGCTCGACGTGTCCGCCGACCCCGACCACAACCGCGCCGTGTTCACATTCGTCGGTGAGGGGGAGGCCGTGCTGGAGGCGGCGTTTCGGAGCGCTGCGGTGGCGGTGGAGCGGATCGACCTGCGCGCGCACCAGGGGGTGCATCCCCGGATCGGGGCCGTGGACGTGATTCCGTTCGTGCCGCTGGCCGGCGGGTCGATGCCGGCATGCGTGAAGCTCGCCCGCCGGCTGGGCGCGCTGCTGGCGGACCGCCTGGGGCTGCCGGTCTATCTCTATGGTGAGGCTGAGGGCCGGCGGCGGACGCTGGCGGAGATCCGGCGCGGAGAGTTCGAGGGGCTGCGGACGGCGATCGCCAAGCCGGAGCGGCATCCCGACTTCGGGCCGGCCCGCATCCATCCGTCGGCCGGAGCGGTCGCGGTCGGGGCGAGAGGCGTCCTCATCGCATTCAACGTGAACCTGAACAGCGCCGACGCGGCGCCCGCGCGGGAGATCGCCCGCGCCGTGCGCGCATCATCGGGAGGGCTTCCCGCCGTCCAGGCCATGGGGGTGCCGCTGCGCTCGCGCGGGCTGGCGCAGGTGTCGATGAACCTGCTCGACTATCGCCTGACGCCCCCGCTCGCGGCCTTGAGGCGGGTCGAGGAGGAGGCGGCCCACCGCGGCATCGGCGTGGTGGACAGCGAGCTCGTTGGGTGCGCGCCCCGGGAGGCGCTTCCGTCCGATCCCGCCGCCGCGCTGCGCCTCCGCGGCCTCCGCCCGGAGCAAATCCTGGACCCGGCAGCGCCGCAATGACGCCGCCCCGGACTCGTTCGCCGGAGACGGCCTGGCGGGCGACGTGGGCGCGGCCGAGGCGCTCGGTCAGAAGATGAGGGCCGGGGGAGCCGACATCCTCGATGTCGGCGGACGGTCGACCCGGCCGGGGGCGGTGCCCGTCGAAGAGGCCGAGGAAGCTCGCCGGACGATTCCGGCCGTCCGGCGCCTCGCCGCAGGCGGCATCCGGGTGAGCGTGGACACGATTTCGGCGAGGGTCGCCGCCGCGGCCTTGGACGCCGGAGCGGCGATGGTGAACGATGTGTCGGGCCTTCGCGATCCGGGGATGGCTCCGCTGGTCGCCCGCGCGGGAGTGCCCGTGGTGGTCATGGACTGGAACGACCGTTCCGACGCTCCGGACGTGCTGGCCGCGACCGCGGCGTTTCTCCGGGAGCGGATCGCCGCCGCCGTTGCGGCGGGAATCTCTGAGGCGCGGATCATCATCGACCCGGGGTACGGGTTCGGGCTCACGGTGCCGCAGAACATGGAAGTCCTCCGGCGCCTCCGGGAACTGGCCGCGCTCGGCCGGCCGGTTTTCGTTGGGACCTCCCGCAAAGGGAGCATCGGGAGGGTGTTGAACCTTCCGGTCGACGACCGGCTGGAGGGGACCGCCGCGACCGTGGCGGTCGCGATCGCACATGGCGCGGACTTCGTGCGCGTGCACGACGTCGGGGCCATGGTGCGGGTCGCGCGGATGACCGACGCGATCGTCCGGGGGTGGCCTCCGGACGCCGGAGGGGTGCCGTCCCCATGACCGATCGGATCGTGCTCAGCGAGATGGCCTTCTACGCCTACCATGGAGTGAATCCGGACGAGCAGGCCGCCGGCCAGGTGTTCCTCGTCGATGTCGCGGTGGAGGCCAACCTGCACCGCGCCGGCCACACCGACGAGATCGGGGACACGCTCGACTACCGCGATCTGTATGCGCGGGTCCGGGAGGCCATGACCGGCGGGCGATACCGGCTGCTGGAGGCGGTGGCCGAGGCGGTCGCGCACCGGCTGCTGGAGGTCGAACGCGTCGAGGCGGTCACCGTGTCTGTTCGCAAGCCGCACGTCAAGCTGGGCGGGCCGCTGGCGTACGCCGCGGCCGAAGTGACGCGGCGAAAGCGGCCGTGACGCGCGAAGAGCCCGGCGGTGACCCCCGGGTGTTCCTGGGGCTCGGGTCCAACCTCGGCGACCGGGCGCAGATGCTGGCGCGCGCGCGCGCCCTCCTGGAGGGGCCCGACCTGCGCGTTGTCGGGGTCTCCCGCGTCTATGAGTCCCCGCCCTGGGGGATGCCCGACCAGCCCTGGTTCCTCAATCAGGTGGTGGAGATCGGCACGGGCCTCCCTCCGCGCGCGCTGCTTTCACGGTGCCTGGACATCGAAGCGCGGTTGGGGCGGGTGAGGACGGTCCGGTGGGGACCGCGCACGATCGATATCGAC
>VBAN01000331.1:3291-5994 GCA_005882445.1 Candidatus Segetimicrobium genomatis
CATACCGCTCGAAGAACTGGCCCAGGGATTGGTCTTGCCCGACGGGACCACGGTCGAGTCCACGCTGGCCGCCCTCCCGGATCGCGGGAGCGTTCGGGAGTACGTCCCGGGGCGGGATGCGGCGAGGACCGATCGGTGAGCGCGCACAGGCTTCCCAACATCGGCACCCGCCTGATCGGCCGGTACATCCGCTGGCATGAGTCCCTGCCGTCCACGAACGACGTCGCGCTGCGGCTCGCGGAGGTCGGGGTCCCCGAGGGGACCGTCATCGTGGCGGAGGAGCAAACCGCCGGGCGGGGACGGCGCGGGCGCGCATGGGCCTCGCCCCGCGGGGGCATCTGGCTCTCGGTGATCCTCCGCCCCGGGCTTCCGGTCGAGCGAGTCCCACTGATCGCCCTCTCGGCCGCCGCCGCCACGGCGCGGGCGATTCGCGAGGCCACCGGGCTCCCGGCCCGGGTGAAGTGGCCCAACGATGTCCTCGTCGACGGGAAGAAGATCGTCGGCATCCTCGCCGAGGCCGGCGCCGGCGGTGAGTGGGTCGTGGTCGGGATCGGCATCAATGCCAACATTCCCCTCGATGCGCTTCCCCAGGCGACCGGGTATCCCGCGACGTCCCTGCAGGCGCTCGGCCACCCCGTGGACCAGGATGCGTTGATCACGCTGGTGCTGCGCGAACTGGAGGACGGGTACGACCTCCTGAGATCAGGCGGGTTCCGCGCCACGCTCCGGCGGTGGCGGGAGATGGCGGACACGCTCGGCCGGCAGGTCCGCGTGGAGATGCCGGATGCCGCGATCGAGGGGGTCGCGCAGGACGTCGATGAGACCGGGGCGCTGCTCGTCCGGCTCGACGGGGGAAGCGTCCGCCGGGTCGTCGCCGGCGACCTCCACGTCCGGGAGGTGGGCCCGTGATCACCGATGTGGCAGGGATCACCGTCGGCCATGCCACCGACCTGGAGCACCTGACCGGGTGCACCGCGGTCGTCTGCGGGGACGGGGCTGTGGCCGGCGTCGCGGTCCTGGGCGGCGCGCCCGGGACCCGGGAGACCGACTCCCTCCGGCCGGAGAATCTGGTGGACCGGGTACACGCGATCCTGCTGTGCGGGGGAAGCGCGTTCGGTCTTGCCGCCGCGGACGGGGCGGTTCGATATCTCGAGGCCCAGGGGGTCGGGTTTCCCACCCCTGCGGCGCGCGTTCCACTCGTGCCCGCGGCCGTGATCTACGATCTGGGGATCGGCAGCGCCGGCGTCCGGCCTGATGCGGCGATGGGGGAGGCCGCGTGCCGGGCGGCGCGGGCGGGACCGGTCGGTGAAGGCTGCGTCGGCGCGGGCACCGGCGCGACGGTGGGCAAGCTCTTCGGGCTTCGTGGAGCGATGAAATCGGGAATCGGCACCTGGAGCACCCGCATCGCAGGCGGCGCCACCGTCGCGGCCCTGGTCGTGACCAACGCGTTCGGCGATGTCCTGGATGTCCGCACCGGGAAGGTGCTGGCGGGCGCGCGGCACCCCGACCACGGAGGGTTCGTGGGAACCGCGGACTACCTGAGAACCCACGGCCTGCCCGAGGGGCACGGGTTCCCGTCCGGGGTTCCCGCCCACACCACGATCGGCGTGGTCGCGACGGATGCGGCGCTGACGAAAGCTCAGGCCACCCGTCTGGCGCTGCTCGCCCATGCGGGCCTGGCCCGCGCCGTCTCCCCGTCCCACACCTCCGTGGACGGCGATGCGTTCTTCGTCGTGAGCACGCGGGATGCCGCCGCCGACTGGTTCGCGCTTCAGGCGGCGGTGCCGGAGACCGTGGCAGAAGCGGTGATGCGGTCGGTGAGGACCGCCGGGACCTTGGGGGGCGTCCCCGGCCTCGCTTCCTAGCCTGCTCTAAGATTTATGTCTTTTCGCTCGAGTACCCGCAGGCGCTTTCCTCTTCAATGTGATCTGATTGTAATCAACGGCGGCACGGACGAGATTTTTTAGAGCACGCTCATTAATCCGATCGCCCTTGAACACATCGATCGCTCGCCACGCGTTGCCTTCGAGGCCCGCGTTGAAGAGCTTGTCAGGATCTGGGAGGCTCGCCCCGTGGGAAAAGGTAAGCTTCACCTTATCTTTGTGGGCGTTGGCGACCGCGATTATTCCGTCGTGAGACCACACCGGGCTTCCCATCCACTTCCATTCCTCGATGATCTCCCGGTCGGCCTCCAGGATGCTCTTGCGCAAGCTGGCGAACGTTTTGCCACGCCAGTCTGTGAGTGCTGCGATCAGCCGGTCAATACGTTCCGATGGGGTCATCGGATCTCGATGCCTCCGCGTCATTTACGCTGTCTCGATTCAGGACTCTTGAGCCGCCCGAGGCGGCCAGTTGGGCATTTCAATGCCGAACTGCCTGGCGTACTCCGCGTTCAGCCGCCGCCAGCCGCCGAACTTCATCGCTTCACCAGCAACGATGCGGCCGATGGGGGTTCCGCTGAGCAGGTGATCCAGAACATCGAAACAAATGTGCCACCCGGCAGCGCCCATTGAGATGAAGCGGCGATCGATGTTGGTCCACAGCGTCAGGCGCGTGCCGCCACCAAAGGCTTCGAGTTCCCACCGGATATCGAAGCCACCCCAGGTGTACTCAAGCGCCTTGGGAGCGTCGGCTCGCGTCACTGTTGTTTCGGAAACATGCGGCCTGGGCGCTCCCACCGTGGTGAGCTTCACCGTGGCTCCA
>VBAN01000332.1 GCA_005882445.1 Candidatus Segetimicrobium genomatis
AATCCCGATGCGGACTCCATCATCCACTATGTCGAGGACCGGGCGCGGCCGGGGTCGATCATCGCGCTTCACCTGGGAGGCCCGAATGCCCCGGCGACCGCGGATGCCCTGCGGGCGATCATCCCGTACCTGAAAAGCCACGGCTACAAGTTCACGACCGTGACCGGCCTGCTGGCGCTCGAAGAATGCGCCGCCAAGGGGCCGGTGGGCAGGCGGTTCTTGCCCTTCAGCCTGGCCCCCGCGGCGCGGAAGGCGCCGTGCCGCGACCGGCCTCCCGTCCTGTAAGCGCGCGCCTCACGGGTCCCCCCGCCGGCATCCACCACGCAGGAGGGGAATCTCTCCAACCCACCTAAGTAGGGACTCGCTCGCTGGGTTCATGGTGCCCGCGACACAGCCGTACGCGGATAAGGGGGGGGATCTGTGAAACGGCGTGAGTTCTTATTGGCGACCTTGGGGGGTGTCGGCACCGCGGTGGCCTCGCAGGCCCTGCGAGGTGGAAGGGCGGTGGCCGCGCCGCAGAAAGGCGGACAGGTGATCGTGGGGCTCTCGCAGGAGCCCACGGTGTTCAACCCGCTCAAGCCCCACATCGAGGTGGACCGGGGCGTGCACATGTGCCTCTTCGACGCTTTGTGGCGCATGAATCCCCAGGGACAGTTTGTCCCGAACCTGGCCGCCACGATCCCGACGGTGGAGAACGGCGGGATCTCCACGGACGGCCTGCAGTACACGATCCATCTGCGCCGGGGCGTGACCTGGCACGACGGCGCGCCGTTCACCGCCGCCGATGTCGAGTTCACGTACCAGCTCATCATGAATCCCAAGTTCGACGCGGCGACGCGGGTGGGGTATGACGGGATCGCCTCTCTGACCACGCCCGACCCCGCGACCGTGGTGCTGAAGCTCTCCAAGCCGTATGCGCCCATGCTGGCGCTGTGGAGCGATACGTACATCGTCCCCAAGCACGTCCTCGGCTCGGTGACCGACCTCAACAACAACGTGTTCGACACCAAACCGATCGGAACGGGGGCGTTCACGTTCGGAGAGCGTGTGGCCGGCGACCACATCACGCTGGAAGCGAATCGCAAATTCTACGGCACGGGCCCCTACCTGGACCGTGTGATTTTCAAGTACATCCCCGACCTCACGGTGATGTTCACGCGATTCCAGACCGGGGACATCGACGTCACGGGCATCCAGGGCATCACGGTGGACCACTTCGATGAAGCCAAACGGCTCAAAGGCGTCACGCTGCACACGGGCCCGACCAATTTCGTGGAGTACCTGTGGTTCAATCTCGGCAGGCCGCAGTTCCAGGACAAGGCCGTGCGCGAGGCGCTGTATCTGGGAATGGACAAGCAGAGCTATATCCAGCGCATCTATTACGGCGTCCCCCCGGTCTCCGAGTCTTATCTGGCCCCGTCGTCGTGGGCGTTCAACCCGAATCTGCCGAAGCACGAGTACAATCCGGACAAGGCCAAGGCCCGCCTGGAGGAGGCGGGATGGAAGGTTGGCGGCGACGGGATCCGCGCGAAGAACGGCGTCAAGTTGAGCTTCAGCAACTCGACCACGGCCGGGAACAAGGTGCGGGAACAGGCGCAGGCGTTCCTCCAGCAAAACTGGAAGGCCATCGGCGTCGACATGCAGATCAAGGATATGCCGGCGGCCGTGGTGTGGGGCGACTACTTCTTCAAGTCGCAGTTCGACAGCGTCACGGTGGGCTGGAACATCTGGGGAGAGGCCGGAGGCGACCCCAATGTGCTCAACTGGTTCGGATCGGGCTACATCCCGGTGAAGAGCGGGAAAGGCAGCAACACGACCCAGTACGCGAACGAGAAAATGGACCGGCTGGCGGAAGAGGGTGTGTCCGTCGTCAGCCAGGAGAAGCGGAAGCCGATTTACCAGCAGATCCAGGCGATCCTCCACGAGGACCTTCCCGTCCTGCCGATTTTCTACTACGTCAACATCGAAGGCACGAAGGCGGGATTGCAAAACTACCAGCAAAACGCGAACCTCGTGAGCAACGTCTGGAACGCGAACGCGTGGTGGTGGGCGAAGTAGGCGGGGCGGCGGCAGAGCGCCCGCCGGGGGCGGGCCGGGCCCTGGAGGGAGGGTCGTGGGCAGGTATCTGATGCGGCGCCTCTTCCAGGGCGGCGCCGTGCTCGTGGGGGTGACGGTGATCGCGTTCGCCCTCCTGCATCTTGCCCCCGGAGGACCGCTGGCCATGTATACGCTCACCACGTCGATGGGGGCCGAAGACCTGGCCCGTATCTCCCATGAACTCGGGCTGGATCAGCCGCTGCCGGTCCAGTATGCGCGGTGGGCCACCAACCTGGTCCGGGGGGACTGGGGACGGTCGTATCGCGACAGCCGGCCGGTGCTCGTCGACATCGCGGACCGGCTGCCCGGCACCGTCGAGCTGATGCTGGCGTCCCTCCTGCTCGCGATCGGGATCGGCGTCGCGGTGGGGATCCTCGGCGCCCTCAGGCGGTACTCGATCTTCGACTACCTGGCGACCACGGGCGCGATGGTCAGCCTTTCGATTCCCACGTTCTGGTTCGGGCTGATGATGATCTTCGTCTTTTCCGTGAGCCTCGGGTGGATTCCGTCGGGCGACATGTACTCCCTCGGCAAGCCGTTCTCGCTGCTCGATCGCCTGCACCATCTGGTGGGCCCGGTGACGGTGCTCGGCCTCGTGCTGGTGGCGCCGTGGAGCCGCTACACGCGGTCGGGCATGCTGGAGGTCCTCTATCAAGATTACGTCCGGACGGCGCGGGCGAAGGGCGTGCCGGCGCCCAGGGTGGTCGTTCAGCACGCGCTCAGGAACGCGCTGATTCCGCTGTTGACCCTCGCCGGCGTGCAGCTGCCTATGTTGTTCGGCGGCGCGCTGGTGACGGAAACGGTGTTCAGCTGGCCGGGGATGGGCCGGTTTTTCGTGGACTCGCTCGGCTATCGCGACTATCCGGTGCTCATGGGCATTCTCATCTTCACGGCCATCCTGGTGATCCTGGGGAATCTCCTGGCGGATCTCCTGTATGCGGTTGTGGACCCGCGCATCCGGTTCGGCTAGGGCCCGAGCACGACCGCGGACGCCGTGAGCGCGCGGGCCGCAGTTCGGGTCCTGGGAACCGCCCGGGGCCGGAAGGGGTCGCCGGCCGTCGCCCGCTTCACCCGCCACCGGCTGGCGATTCTCGGCTCGGTGGCCGTGGCCGCGCTCCTGCTCACGGCGATCTTTGCGCCGGACATCGCGCCGCGCAACCCGCTGTACATCGACCTGGTCGTCCGCTTCACCCCGCCGCTGCACGGGCCGTTCGCGCTGGGCACCGATCCGCTGGGACGGGATCTCCTCAGCCGCCTGATCTACGCGGGGCGCATTTCCCTCACCGTCGGATTCTCCGCCATGCTCGTGAGCGCCGTCGTCGGGACCGCGGTCGGCACGCTGGCCGCGTTCCGGGGCGGGGCGGTCGACAGCGTGTTCATGCGCGTCACCGATGTGGGCTTTTCCCTGCCGAGCATCTTCCTGCTCCTGCTGCTGGCGGCGTTCATTTCCCCCTCCGTGCTGTCCATCACCCTGATCATCGGGCTGACCTCGTGGATGGCGACGGCCCGCCTGGTCCGGGGACAGATCCTCACGGTGCTCAAGCTGGACTTCATCGAAGCCGCCAGGGCCGGCGGCGCCTCGGACCTCCGCCTGATCCTGCGGCATCTGCTGCCGAACAGCGCCGCCCCGGTCGTCGTGGCGGCGACGCTCAATGTCGCGGACGCGATCCTGGCCGAATCGTATGTGAGCTTCCTCGGGTACGGCATTCAGCCGCCGCTCGCCAGTTGGGGCAACATGCTCAACAATGCGCAGAGCTACTTCGTCTCGGCGCCCTGGCTGGCGGTCTTCCCCGGGCTGATGATCACGCTCGCGGTCACCAGCATCAACTTTATCGGCGACGGCCTGCGGGACGCCCTGGACCCGCGCCTGAAGATTTAGCGGCGCCGGGCCGCACGCGCAGGACCACCGCACCAAGGAGAGGGCGATGGCGAGTTACGATGTCATCATCGTAGGGCTCGGAGGGATGGGCAGCGCGACCGCCTATCACCTGGCGCGCCGGGGGGCGCGCATTCTCGGGTTGGAGCAGTTCGGCGTCGCGCACGATCGGGGCTCCTCCCACGGCAAGACGCGCGTCATCCGGCAGGCGTACCACGAGGGACCGGAGTATGTGCCGCTGCTGCTGCGCGCGTACGATCTCTGGCACGCCCTGGAGCGCGAGGCGGGCACCGCGCTGCTGACCACCACCGGCGCCATCTACCTGGGGACTCCCGAATCGCCGGGCGTGGCAGGGGCGGCGCTGAGCGCGCGCACACACGACATCCCGTACGACATGCTCAGGGCGGAGGAGATCCGGACGCGCTATCCGGTGCTCCACCCGCGGCCCGGCCACGTGGGCCTCTTCGAACATCAGGCCGGCATCCTCGTGCCCGAGCAGTGCGTGGCCACACACATCGATCTGGCCCGCCGCCGCGGGGCCGACCTCCGGTTCGATGAGGCCGTGACGTCCTGGACGGCCGGGCGCGATCGCGTCACCGTCCGCACGACCCGGGGGTCCTACGAGGGCGGCCGGCTCGTGTTCACGGCCGGGCCTTGGACCGATCAGGTGCTCCACGATCTCGGGCTCCCGCTGCGGGTGGAGCGGGTGGTCCTCTACTGGTTCGAGCCCCGCGCGCGCCGCGAGGAATTCATCCGGGTGCCCATTTACGCCTGGCACGTCGATGAGGTCAATCTGTATGGATTCCCCTACCTCGAGGGCCAGGGCCTCAAGGTCGCGTTCCATCAGGTGTTTCAGGAGGCCACGACACCGCAGACGATTCGCCGCGACGTGGGCGAGGACGAGGTGGCGCGGATGCGCGACCACCTCGCCGGGGTCATGCCGGACGCGCCCGGCCGGCTGCTGGCGGCGGCGACGTGCATGTACACGAACACGCCGGACTCTCACTTCATCATCGACCGGCATCCCGCGCATGCCAACGTCGCCCTGGCGTGCGGCTTCTCCGGGCACGGGTTCAAGTTCTGCAGCGTGGTGGGCGAGGTGCTGGCGGACCTGGCGGGTCGCGGGGAGACCTCCCAGCCGATCGGCCTCTTTGCGCTGAATCGTTTCCGGTCGGTGGCGTGAGCGAAGCGCAGCGGCCGGGCCCAACGCGACGCTATCCCACACTCACTCCCCTGGGCTGTGTGTCCTCGGCCTCCCGTTCGCCGTACTCATGCGCCCCAACGAGCGGTGCGCCCTCCGCGAATCGGCCGGCTCGAAACGGCCGCAGATCCACGATCTCGGGCCGGCCGGCGGTGATCCACTCCGCAAGCGCCCGGCCGACCGCCGGCGCCGTCTTGAAGGACGTGCCGTTATCCCCGGTGGCAAACCAGAGGCCGTCCACCTCGGGGTGGCGGTCGAGCACCGGTTTGCCGTCGGTGGTAATGGTAATCACCCCCGCCCACCCGCCGCGCATTGGGGCATCGGCAATCCCGGGGATCCGTCTGGCCAGCCGCTCGCGGGCGCGCCGAACATACCCAGCATCCACCCCCTCGGGCGCCTGATCGGGATCGCTGATCTCCTGCCGCTGCGACACGCCAACCAGGGTGCTCCCCCACTCCGGTCCTTCCGGCCGCAGCCACATCTCGTTGATCCCATCGATGCAGACGGGGTGGAGCGCAGCGAGCTCCGGCGGCCGGCGAAACACCGACACTTGGATGCGCACCGGCTGCAGGGCCACCTGGACACCTGCCGACCGAAGCAGCGGGAGTCCCCAGGCGCCCCCGGCGACGGCCACCACCGGCGAGGCGATTGCGCCCCCGGTCGTGGTCACCCCTTCGACCCGGCCCTTGGCCACTCGAACCTCGGTTACCTCAGTCTGGAGTCTGACCTCCGCGCCAAGCTGCCGCGCGCGCGCCACAAACGCGTGCGTCGTGGCCACCGGATCGGCGCACCCCGACTCGGGCTCGTAGGCGGCGACCGTCGCGTCATCGGCGCGCCAGTACGGCGCCAACGCCCGCACATCGCTCGAACCGATCACCGAGGTGGCCACGCCGATCCGGCGCAGCATCTCGACGTTCGACCGCAGGTTGGCTTCGTTGTCCGGAGAGACAAACCTGATCATCCCGGTCCGGAGAAAACCGCTCGACCCGTGCCCGACCACGTCTCCCCAATGGTGAAAATAGGGAAGGCTGGCCAGCGCGAGGCGCGCCTCGGGTTCGTTCGTATAGTGCATCCGCACCAGGGCGCCGGATTTCCCGCTGGCGCCGGCGGCGAGAAAGCGCCGCTCGCAGAGCACAACCCGCTTCATTCCCCGGGAAGCCAGGTGGAACGCGAGGCTGGCTCCGACCACGCCGCCTCCCACCACCACCGCGTCCGCGCTCGAAGTCATCGCCCAGCCTCCCCTGCCAAATCGTTATGAACTCGTCAGTTCGCGGGCGCGGCCCGCCGCTTCCGCGAGGTCCTTCGCCCGGCGCCGGCGTCGATCGGGACGTCGACCACCACGTCCGTGCGATCGTAATATTGGGCGACGAGCTTGGCGGTATATTTCTTCCGGAACTGCTCCACAACTCGCTGGACCGCCGACCGTGCCCGGCTTGGACGGCCCGCCGCCGTCAGGGCCTGCCGCCCCGCCCGCACCGTGATCGTCGGATCGACGAGCACATTCCGGAACCACTGGGTCCGCGACCCATGCACCGGGAGCAGCCACAGCGTTGTTCCCTCCTGCGTAAACCACACCGGAAGCTTGATGTCGCGCCCGCTGCGGCGGCCTTTCACGGTGATCGTGATCTCCTCGCGATCCCGGAGCGCTTTCGTAAAATCTGCCTGGGCCATCGTGGGGCCTCCCTGAGGCTACGCAGGCGGGCGGCGCAGCTGAACGCCGCCCCACACCAACCACACGATCACCAGAAGGAATCCTAGCCCCATCAGCGGCATCGAAGCGCTGAACACCTGCAGAATTTCG
>VBAN01000333.1 GCA_005882445.1 Candidatus Segetimicrobium genomatis
TGATCATCTCCGTGTTTGTCTTCGCGCTGATGCACGCCATCCCGGGCGGCCCGTTCGACGAGGACAAGATGCCCCTTTCCGCCGCGAGCAAGGCGAACATCATGCGCAGTTTCGGCCTCGACCGCCCCCTGTGGCAGCAGTACGGGCTCTATCTGTGGAACGCGGCGCACCTGAACTTCGGCGTGTCCTACCAGCGGCCGGGGGAGCCCGTCATCGGCCTGCTGGGCCATGTGTGGCCGGTGACGCTGCATCTGGGCGGGATGGCGCTCGGGATCGCGCTGCTCGGCGGACTCGGCCTCGGGGTGGGCGGCGCGCTCCGGCAGAATACGTCCGCCGATTACCTGGCGACGGGCGTCGCCGTCTTTGGCCTCGTGGTGCCCCATTTTGTGCTGGGCAGCCTCCTCATCCTGCTCTTCAGCACCCTGCTGGGGTGGCTCCCCGCCGGCGGGTGGGAGACCCCGCGGAACTGGATCCTGCCCACCCTCACCTACAGCCTGGCCCCGCTCGGCGTGGTCGCCCGGTACACGCGCGTGAGCGTCCTGGAGGTCCTCACCGCCGACCACGTCCGCACGGCGTGGGCGAAAGGCCTCGGCGCGCGGCGGGTCGTCCTCCGGCACGTCCTGCGCAACGCGCTGATCCCGCTGATCACCGTCATCGGCCCGCTGGTGCCGGATCTGCTCACCGGATCGTTGTTCGTCGAAGGCATCTTTCGCGTCCCGGGGCTGGGCCATTACTTCGTCACCAGCATCTACGATCGCGACTACCCGATGATCATGGGGCTGGCGCTGCTCGGCACGCTCCTGATCAGCGCGACCTATCTTGCGAGCGACCTGCTGTACCTGCTCGCCGACCCGCGGGTCAGGTACATCTAGCGATGAGCATTCAGGCCGTCCCCGGCTCCCACGCGCCTGCCCCGACATTTCGCTGGGCCAGGCACGGCCGGCGGGGCTGGATGCGCCGGGCGTTCCGGAACCGGATGGCGCTCGCGGGCGCGGCCATCGTGGCGGCCATCATGCTGCTGGCGCTCTTCGCGCCCTGGATCACCCCGGCCCGGTACGATCGCGCGGACTTTGGGGCCGCCTGGCAGTTCCCCTCCGCGCGCCATTGGATGGGGACCGACGGGGTCGGACGCGACCTCTACTCCCGCGTGGTCTATGGATCGCGCGTGTCCCTCCTGGTCGGCCTGAGCGCCCAGGCCATCGCGCTGGGGGTCGGGCTCCCGCTGGGGCTGGCGGCCGGCGTCCTCGGCGGCCGGATGGACTTCGCGGTCATGCGGGTGGTCGACGCGCTCACCGCGTTCCCGCAGCTGTTGTTCGCCCTGCTGATCATGGTGGTGCTGGGCGCCGGTCTCGGCAATATCCTCCTCGCCATCGGGCTCCGCGCGTGGATTCCGGTCTGCCGCCTGGTGCGGGCGCAGAGCCTGCGCGAGCGGGAGCAGGAGTACGCCGAGGCCGCCCGGGCCCAGGGGGCCGGAGAGGTGCGCATCGTGCTGCGCCACCTCCTGCCGAACCTGCTCGCGCCGGTGATCGTGGCGGTCACCCTGGGGATCCCGCAGGCCATCTTCACCGAAGCCGCGCTCAGCTTCCTGGGCATCGGGATCAAGCCCCCGACCCCCAGCTGGGGGCAGATGGTCGGGGAAGGCGTCAACGCCATTCGCTACTACTGGCACCTCGCGCTGTTTCCGGCGGTGATGATCGCGGTGACGATGGCGGGGTTCGTGCTGTGGGGAGACGGGCTGCGCGACGTCCTCGACCCGCGGGCGCAGGGCGCGTAGCCAAGTGGTCCATGGGAACGGACTCGAGATAAGAGGAGGCGGATCGTGACGCAGCGTCTCGGCCGCAATGGGCTTTTGGCAATCGTGTCGCTGGGGGTGGCCTGTGCCACGCTCGGCATCGCTTCGGATGCGCCGCTGGGGGCGGCGGCCGTCAACTCGGTGGGGACCAGCCTGCCCGCCGATGCCGCCCCGCCGTCCGCGCAGGTGCTCACGCTCCTGGGGCGCGAGGGCACCTACATCGACTGGAGCAAGACCGTCCAGAAGAGCCAGTGGCATCCCGGCCTGATGAGCGAGCCGCTGGTCATGCAGGACATCAACGCCGAGATCAAGCCGCTCGCGGCGGAGCGGTGGACCATCTCGCCCGACGGGCGCACCTGGACGTTCTTCCTGCGCAAAGGCCTCCAGTGGTCCGACGGCACGCCGCTGACGGCCGAAGATTTCGAATACACGATCAAGCGGATAGCCAACCCTGAGACCGGGTTCGACGTCGCCTGGTATTTCGCGGCGATCAAGGGCTTCAAAGCGGCCAACGAGGGCAAGGCGAGCCTCGATGAGATCGGGGTGATCGCGGTGGATCCCGCCACCCTGCAGATCACCACGACCGAGCCGACGCCCTACCTGCCGATGCTCCTCAGCGACCTCTACGTGGTCCCGAAGCACATCGTGGCCAAGGCGGGCGACCCCTGGTCCACCTCCCCGGCGACGGCGGTGTCGGGCGGACCTTTCAAGCTCGCCTCGTGGGAGCGGGACCGGGAACTCGTTTACGTGGCGAATCCCATGTACCGGGGCATCCGGAAGCCCTATCTCGAGCGGGTGGTGTACAAGATCGGCCGC
This sequence comes from Candidatus Segetimicrobium genomatis, assembly GCA_005882445.1. Lineage (GTDB taxonomy): Bacteria > Sysuimicrobiota > Sysuimicrobiia > Sysuimicrobiales > Segetimicrobiaceae > Segetimicrobium. The sequence goes on from VBAN01000333.1 coordinate 2,609, forward strand.
GACGAGACGCTGTTCCCCGCCTACCTCGGCGGCGAGGTCGATGCGATCCCGTGGATCTACGAGGGCTCCCTCTCGCCGTCGGACATCGCCCGGATCCAGACGGATCCGCGCCTCAAGAGCGAGAGCTACACCTGGCCGTACTACCAGACCTGGTGGATCGCCTTCGGCGGCGGCGAGACGGCGTTCAAGGACCCGCGGGTGCGCCGCGCGTTCGCCATGGCCATCGACCGGGCGGCCCTGATCAA
>VBAN01000334.1 GCA_005882445.1 Candidatus Segetimicrobium genomatis
CATGCCGGCCCCGGAGGCTTTGACCTTGTTGATGAGGGGGCTGGCGTCGGTAAAGCCGGCCGAGTACGGCTCGAACATCACGATGTTCACGCCTTCGCCGGCCGCCTGGTCCTGGAGGCCTTTGGAGGTCGCCGTGCCGAAGGCGGTATTTTCGAACACCACCGCCACCTTCGGCTGACTGCTGATCAGCTTGGACATCTGGAGGATGGCCTTCGCGAACTGGGAGGCCCGCGCGAAGGGGGTGAAGGTATACCGGCGCCCGCCTTGATTGAGCTGGTCCGTGCTGGAACCCGTCAGCAGCGGCACCTTCCCCCGCTCGGCCACTTCGCTCGCGATCAGCGTCAGGGCGCTCGCGTAGCATCCGTGAATCGCCGAGAGCTTGTAGCTCGTGATCAGCCGGTCGGCCTCCGTGCGGACCACGGTGGGATCGCTCTGCACGTCGGAGAGGATCAGGTTGAGCGGGGCGCCGCCCAGCGCCTTGATCCCGCCGCCGTCATTGACCATCCGGACGGCGAGCCTGGCGGCATTGACGCAGCCCTGCCCGATCTGTCCGAAGCTGCCGGTGACCGGATACAGTCCCCCGATGTTGACCGCGGGGGGCGCCGCCGTCGATGGGCGTGTGATGGCCCCTTGCGTGAAGAGTGCACCCGCGGCGATGACGCCGCGTCCGGCTGTGGTCAGGAGCCTCCTGCGGGTATACCGCCTCTGCCCTGTCGTGCTGCGCGAGTCTGCCATCCGCCGCCCCCCTCGGTTCACCCGTACGTCGAGCATTCGGGATTTCCGCCGTGGGTTCCCGAACCCCTTTCGTATTAACGCAAGCAACAGATTGGCGAGAGACGTCTGTTACCGATGGCCTTGCGGCAACACTCGTTACCTGCCCAGTGCTCGCTCGATGCGGCGGTCGGGCACGAACCAAAGAACGGCCACCAAGACGTACATCCCGAACGCCAGTCGCGCGTTAACGAAGGCGAGCAATACGGCCGCCACGTAAATCGCTAAGGAGGTCCTGCCTTTGATGTCCCGCCCGACGGCGGCGGCAATCGTGGACCCTGCGCCGTGCAGGGCGATGAGAGATTGGGTCAGCAAGAAGTAGGCGACCGCCGCCAGGGTCAGCACTAGGCCGTAGATTGCCACCGGCCAGGCGGCGAAGTTGTTTCGCCCCATCCAGTGACAACCAGAACAGGAGAAAATTGTTAGCCCACAGCACTCGGCCGTTCACGTGCTGCACGCTGTGGAGCAGATGATGGTGGTTGTTCCAGTAGATGCCAAGGAGGACAAAACTCAGCACGTAACTGATCAGCGTTGGCATCACGTCCAGTAGACCAACCGGGTCCGGCCCGCGAGGCGGCGTCAACCCCAGCACCATGATGGTAATGATGATGGCGAGCACGCCGTCGCTGAAGGCTTCCATGCGGCCCTTGCTCATCGCCGTTTCGTACCTCCCGACTTTCATCTGGCCGCGAAAGCCCGGGCCGTCGAAGCTGTCGGAGGCATTTCTTGCGAAGGCTTCCGGCGGCCTGGACATGGTGTCACATCGGCGCTCACCGGGCCGCGATCCTGCCGAACGCCAGGCCTACCGGCGCGCCAACTGCGTGATTTGAATCAGGTTGCCGCAGGTGTCCTTCAGCTTGGCGATGGTCGAGCCGGGCA
>VBAN01000335.1 GCA_005882445.1 Candidatus Segetimicrobium genomatis
CCCCTGGGTCTTGACGATCAACCCGCCCCAAAACCGGTGCGTCCCGTTGACCAGGAAGGACTGCCGGTCGTACGCCAGCACGAACTCGACCCCCCGGCCGCGCAGCCACTGCATCGTGGGGAACGCCTGCGACACCAGCGTTCGCCCCAGGGCGGGATCCGCTTCACCCTGCGTCACCCGCCGGAGATCAGTGGAGAAGTCCTCTTCAGAGTACCGCCCGATCTCGATTTTGTCGGGCTGTTCCAGCGACGGATCCTTCACGATCTGGGCGATATCCTCGAGGCCCCGGTAGGGAAAGCGAAACGCCCCGGCGGTCACGGCCGAGTTACCCGCGCGCCTCGGTGGGCGCCCGCTCCAACAACAGCACCCGGGCCTTGCGTTCGGCGGCGGCGAGCGCCGCGCACAGCCCGGCGTTGCCGCCCCCAATGACGATGACGTCCTGGGCGTCCATGACTGCGCCCGACGTTCGCTACCGGACGGTGAGACCCCTTCGCTCTGCGGCCGCGCGATCCGCGCATTACGGAAACGTGATGCGGCGTGTGGTAGACTAGCCGAGCGAACTCTCGCCGATAGACCGGTCGTAGGCTGTACGAGACGGAGACGCCGGACCACGTAGGAATGAACCGATCTACACTACTCGCTTTGGTGGCGTTGGGAGTGCTGGCCGCCGCATCGCGCGCCGGCGCCCACGCGCTGTTGAACCGATCCGATCCACCGAGCGGGGCAACGCTCCAGCAGGCCCCGCAGGCGGTCACGCTCACCTTTACCGAAGCGCCGGAGCCCACCCTCTCGAGCGTGCGGATCCTTCTGCCCTCGGGCCAGCAGGTACCCACGGGACCACTGCACGCACTGGCCGGCGCCCCTCGGACCCTGGAGGTCACCCTCGGTCCGCTGAGCACCGGCGTCTACACCGTCACCTGGCGGACCGTCTCGAGGGTCGACGGCCATGTGACCGGCTGGGCGTTCGCGTTTGGCGTCGCGACGACCCCGACGGACGTTGCCGTTCCGGAGGTCACGAGCCCGCCGCCGTCGGTGCTGGGGGGAGCGGCCCGGTGGGGGCTCTACGCGGGCCTGTCGGTGCTCCTCGGGGCGGCCTGGGTCTGGACGATCGCGTTCCCGCAAGCGCCGGAGCGAGCCCCGCGAGGACTCCGGCTGCTCTGGCCGGCCTGGCTGGCCGCGGTCCTCGGCATCATCGGCTTGGGGGAAGCGCAGCGCGCGGACGCGGGAGCATCCCTCCACCAGTTTCTCGGGACATCGTTGGGCCGTGCCCTCGGATGGCGCGCCCTTCCCCTGCTCGCCGTGGCAGGCGCCTTGGCCATGGCAGGGGCTCGTGGAAAGCGGCTCAGCCCAGCAACCCTGACTGTTGTCGGCGTCGGTGCCGCAGGGGCCGTCCTCGCGCACGTCGCCGCCGGCCACGCCGCGGCCGCCCTGGGGCCCTGGAGGCCGGCAAACGTCGCCGTCCAATGGGTCCACGTGATGTCGGTCGGCGCCTGGCTCGGCGGCCTCGCGGCGCTCCTGGCCGCGCTCGGCGCCACGCCCAACGCGGAGAAGGCCGCGGCGGTCCGCCGGTTTTCAGCCGGGGCGGGAATATTGCTCGTGCTCGTTGTGGCCACGACGCCTTACGGCCGGCTCGTCCTCCTCAAGGCCGGTCTCTTGCTCCTCCTGGCGCTCCTGGGAGGCATCAATCGTTTTCGCAGCGTCCCCGCGGCGGTGCGGACGCTCGCGGGACTCCGGCGGGTGGGGATGGCCGAACTCGCCGTCGCCGCTCTAACCCTGGCGGTCGCCTCTGTGCTCACCCAAACCGCTCCGGCCAATTTCGCGGGTGCGCCGGCCGCCGCGGCCGCGTCGCTGGCCGCGACCGGGAGCGACTTCGGGACGACGGTTCAGGCGCGGCTCGAGGCCGTCCCGGGATTCCCCGGACCGAACCGCTTCACGGTGAGCCTGCGCGACTACGACACCGCACGCCCCCTGGAGGCCGACCGGGTGAGCCTTCGGTTCGCCGCCCAAGACCGCCCCGACGTTAGGGCATCCACGCTGGCGCTGGTGCGGCGCGCCGACGGCGCCTATGCCGGACAGG
>VBAN01000339.1 GCA_005882445.1 Candidatus Segetimicrobium genomatis
CACGAACGCGCAGAACGGCGGCGCCCCGAGCCAGGTCGCGTCGTTCACCCTCGACCCGGCCGTGCCCGCCGACGCGCGCGTGAATCCGAACGACCCGGCGCAAAAGTTCGGCGACGATCAGTTCCCGTTCAAGGCGACCGACCTCACCGCGCCGATCGACCCGCGGTTTCTGTTTGCCGGGCGCTACGGTCCTCAGCCGATCACGCAGTGGAACAACCGGCTGCACTCCCTGTCGGTGAACCCCGAGGGCACGCGCGTGTTCATGGCGAACCTGGGCGCGGGCTTCTTCATGCTCGACAGCTCGAACCTGGCAGATCCGGCGAAGGCGAAAGCCTGCACCCCGTACACTCGGATCCGAACGCCCGGGTCACCTGGCAGCCGCCGCAGGCCAGCGTCACGCACACCGCGGTCCAGATCCCGGGCCGCCCCTACGTGCTGGTCGGCGACGAGCGGAACGGCACGACGACCTGCCCCTGGTCCTATTACCGGATCATCGACATCCGGGACGAGATGCGCCCCGTCATCATCTCCGAGATGAAGCTCCCGGAGGACAAGCCGCAGGCGTGCCGCCGGGGCGGGCCGGGCGACCCGAAGTACAAGCGGGAGTTCTCGGCGCACAATGCGACGCCGTTCAAAGATGTCGCGTTCATGACCTGGTACTCCGGCGGCCTGCGGGCGTGGGAGTACGCGGACCCGCACCGTCCCCGCGAAGTGGCGTCTTCGTCCCGCAGCCGCTGCCCAAGGTGGGCGTCACCTGGCGCGACAGCGACGACGTCTGGGCGTGGAGCTACCCCATCGTGCGGAACGGGCTGATCTACTTCGTCGACATGCGCAACGGACTGTACATCGTGAGGTACATCGGGCCGCACCAGGACGAGGTGCCCGCCCAGGGCGTCTACGCGGGGAACCAGACGGCCTCGACGCAGTGATTCGAATGATGCTCGCGGCCCTCGCCCTCGCGGCCCTGCTCGTTCCCGCCGGGGCTGCAGGGCCGGACAAGGCGCGAGGGGAGCTGGCCTTCGTTGCCGCCGATCGCGGCCTTCCGCAAATCTTTGTCGTGGGCGCCGACGGCACCGGCCGCCGCCGGCTGACGAGCGCGGCAGGACCGACTACCACACCGGTCTGGTCGCCGGACGGTCGGCGGATCGCGTTTATCCGGCGGACCGGGGCCGATACCCACATCTACATCATGGATGCGGACGGCGGGTCGCAGCGGCCCCTGACGACTGGGCCGGGCCGTGCGGCGTCGCCCGCCTGGTCTCCGGACGGCCGGCAGATTGTCTTCACCGCGACCAGCAACGGCCCCTCGCAGATTGCGGCGGTGCGGAGCGACGGGAGCCGGCGACGCGACCTCGCGCCGGCTCGCAGCGACCAACGCGCGCCCGCCTGGTCCCCGGACGGCCGGCTCATCGCCTTTCTCTCCAAAACGGGCGGCGGATACTTCGACCTCTACGCCGTCGGCGCGGACGGGCGAAACCTGCGTCAGGTCCCCACGCCGGCCCCCAGCCTCCAGCCGGACGTCACGGAGTTCGTCTGGCTCCCGGACGGCCGGCTCGCGTACACGAACCGTTCCGGCCTGGCGCAGGAAGGCATCACCGTGACCACGGTGGGCGGCGCGGAACATCGCTATTTGGGGTCGGGCTCCGCCCCGGCATGGTCCCCGGACGGCCGGCGCCTCGCCTTTGTGGTGTCGCATTCAGGGGCGCCGGAGATCTACGTGCGCAGCGCGGGAGGGAAGGCGGTGCGGCTCAGCGACCCGAGTCTCG
>VBAN01000068.1 GCA_005882445.1 Candidatus Segetimicrobium genomatis
CTCCATGAGCGCGGCGGCGGAAATGCCGTACTCCTCCCGGCACCGCTGCTCCAGGCCGGCCATCTCAGCGGGCGAGGGCAGCTTCACAGGCTCGCGGAATACGCCGTCCGGCGGCCGGCCATCGATTACTCGGCGAGGGCGTGCGCGATGGCCAGGAGGCGCGTGTGGGAAATCGCGAGCGACCAGGCGCGGACGCCCAGACGCTCGGCGACCGCCGCCGCGCGGCCGCTGAGCCGCACGCCCGGCCTGCCGAGCGGATCGGTCGTGATCTCGATCTCCTGCCACCCGACGCCCGCAAAGCCGACCCCGAGCGCCTTCATGACGGCCTCCTTGGCGGCGAAGCGCCCGGCCAGCCGCGGAGCGGCGTCCGGGGACATCCCCGCGCGCGCCAGTTCCGCGGCGGTGAAGACGCGGTACAGGAACGGCTCGCCCCACCGCGAGACCGCCCGCCGGATGCGGTCCACCTCGACGATGTCCACGCCGAGCCCGCGGATCACGCCCGACGGACCTGGGGAACCGCCGGAGGCGGCGCGGCTCACGGAGCCGGCTGCTCCGCCTCGTCGATCAGCATCACGGGAATGCCGTCCCGGATCGGATAGCGCCGGCCGCACTTTGTGCAGACGATCCGGTCGGCGCGCTGCACGACGGGCGCCCGGCAGGCCGGACAGGCGAGGATCTCGAGCAGCTCTTTGTCGATCACCTGGCAGCACTCCTCTTCGTCCTCACCCATTCGACGGTTCGCCGAAGGCCCTCCTCCAGCGAGGTCCGCGCCCGCCATCCCAGGACCGCCTCCGCCCGGGTCCCGGTCAGCGCGACCAGCCGGGCCGCCAGGTCGTTGACAGAGGTCTCCACGCCGGTGGCGATGTGCACCGGAGCGGCGACCGGCCGTCCCAGCACTCGCACATTGGCCTCGGCCACGTCCCCCACGTAGACAAAGTCCCGCGTCTGCGTGCCGTCTCCGAAGATCACCGGCGCGCGGCCGGCGAGCATTGCGTCGGCGAAGATGGAGATCACCCCGGCCTCGGTCGAGGGATCCTGGCGCGGGCCGTAGACGTTCGCGTAGCGGAGCACCGTCGCTTCGAGGCCGTGGATGCGGCGGAAGAATCCCAGGTACTGCTCCCCGAGGTATTTGTGGAACCCGTAGGGGGCGAGCGGGAGAATCGGGTCGTCTTCGCTCACCGGGATCGACCGCGGCTCGCCGTACAGCGCCCCGCCCGTCGACGCGAAGATGAACTGCCTGGCCTTGTGCCGGACGGCCAGGTCGAGCAGCCGGAGGGTCCCGAGGACGTTGACCTCCGCATCGCCGGCCGGGTCCTCGATCGAGCGCCGGAGGTTCGCCTGGGCCGCGTGGTGCGACACCACCTCCGGGCGCTCCTCCTGAAACACGTCGGCGAGCTCGCGGCTGCGGATATCCACCGGGTAGAACGTCGCGCCCGCCGGCGTGCGGTTGCCCCCGGCGCTCACCAGCGCATCGACCACCGCGACGCGGTGGCCGGCCTTGAGGTACGCCTCCGCCACATGGGAGCCGACGAAGCCCGCGCCCCCGGTCACGAGGATCCTCATTCCACGGTCACGCTCTTCGCCAGATTGCGCGGCTGGTCCACGTCGTGTCCCCGCAGCCTCGCGATATGATACGCCAGTAGCTGCAGCGGGATGACCGAGAGGATTGGGGCCAGCAGCGGGTCCACCGCGGGGACCACGAGCAGCTCGTCTACGTGCGGACGCAGCGCATCCGCCGTGTCCTCGGTCGCGATCCCGACGACCTCCGCCTTGCGCGCCCGGACCTCCTGGATGTTCGCGGCCGTCTTCTGGATGACGTCCGGCTGGGTGCCGATCGCGACCACCACCACCCCGGGGACCACGAGCGCGAGCGTCCCGTGCTTGAGCTCGCCCGCGGCCAGCGCCTCCGAATGCATGTAGCTGATCTCCTTCAGCTTCAGCGACCCCTCCATCGCCACGGGATAGTCGAGGCCCCGGCCGATGAAGAACGCGTCGTCGATCTTCTGGAGACGCTTCGCCAGTGCGATGATGGCCGGCTCCAACCCGAGCGCCGCCTGGGCCTTCGCCGGCACGCTCCGGAGCCCCCGGATCAGCGCGGACGCCCGATCGGGGGGGAGCGTCCCCCGGGCCCGCCCAAGGTAGGCGGCGAGCATGGCCAGCGCGGCGAGCTGCGTGAGGAAGGCCTTGGTCGAGCAGACGGCGATCTCCGGCCCGGCGCGGGTGTAGAGGACGTCATCGGCCTCGCGGGCCAGCGTACTGCCCACGACGTTCGCCACCGCGAGGAGCCGGGCGCCGCGCGCGAGGCGCGCACGAGAGGCGCCCGGCTCCTCGCGGTGGCGAACGTCGTGGGCAGCACGCTGGCCCGCGAGGCCGATGACGTCCTCTACACCCGCGCCGGGCCGGAGATCGCCGTCTGCTCGACCAAGGCCTCGACCCAGAGCTTGCGCAGCGACCGCACCAGCTCCGGCGGGAGGTCGACGCCGTCGAGGGCGATCTCGCGGTCGTCGGGCAGCCGCCCCATCATCGTCTCCTGCAGCGCCCGCGGCTGCTCGTGGATCTCCTTGTGCATGAAATGGGCATGCCCGTCCTTCTCCGCGGTCCCGGCGTCCCAGGTGATCCGCATCGGCCGCCGGTCGACCCGGCCGCCGCCGATGCGAGAGATCGCCACGCCGTCGCGCGTCAGGACGGCGAGCTCGCCGTCCTCGATGATGATGACTTCGCGGGTGTGGGGGAGCAGGGCGGGGATGTCCGACGCCAGGAAGATCTCGCCGCGGCCGAGCCCGACGATCAGCGGGCTGATCCGCCGCACCGCGACGATCCGGTCGGGGTCGTCCGCCGACAGCACGACGACGGCGTAGGCGCCCGAGGTCTGGGCCACCGCCTGCTCGACGGCGGCGGGCAGATCGCCCTGGTACGCTTCCTCGATGAGATGCGCGAGGACCTCGGTGTCGGTGTCCGAGCGGAACGTATGGCCGCGGGCGATGAGGCCCTCCTTCAGCGGCAGGAAGTTCTCGATGATGCCGTTGTGGATGACCACGACGCGGCCGTGGCAGTCGGCGTGCGGGTGCGCGTTCTCATCCGACGGGTGGCCGTGGGTCGCCCACCGCGTATGCCCGATCCCCACCACGCCGTTGAGGGGCGTGCGCTCGACGATCTTCACCAGCTGCGAGAGCTTTCCCGCCGACTTTCGCACCTCGATCCCGCCGTTGCTGATCACCGCGACCCCGGCGGAATCGTAGCCCCGATACTCCATCCGCCGCAGTCCGTCCAGCAGCACCGGGACCGCCGGCCGCTCCCCGATATACCCCATGATGCCGCACATGGATGCCTCCCGATCGCCCCCGCAAGGCCGCACGGGCACAGAATCCCCTCACGATGTCCTCCGGGGGCGAAAAATGGCAGCGGCGGGAATGCCCCGCGCGCGGCGGCGCAGCGGTGGGGCACCCACCGCGCCACCCACTGCCTCGGAAACTGCGCGTCCCGGACGCCTTCTGTCCCCAGGGTCGCCCCTGGGTTTTGTCAGCGTCCATCAGGCCGGACCAGCCTAGGGTCACCCGCCGAATAGGAGCCCGGGTGGGCTCCGCTCGAGATCCCCTTCCTCGTCAACTCGCCGATGGCGGCGAGTTCCGGCGCTCGTCGAAACGGTCTCCTTGCCCCGCACCCCCTCCCCGTCAGCCTGCCCGGTGGAGGCTCCGCCCTCCCAGAACCAGGTCCCTCGACCACTCCACGGTCGGACAAATCCGCACATTCGACGAAGACTCCCGGAGCCCTGCCGCCGGCACGTTCGGGCCCGGCGTCACGCTGCGGGGCCGGAGGCCGAGGCCCGATTCCCGGGCGCCGGGGCGGCCGTGCCCCCCAACCGGCGGCTCACCAGGTCGCTCAACTCCCTGGCGAGCTCCTCCGCCATCCCCGCGTCTTCGCACTCGGTCATGATCCGGACGAGCGGCTCCGTGCCTGAGGCCCGGATGAGCACGCGCCCGCGCCCGCGCAGGCGACCCTCGGCCTGGGCGATCGCGCGCTGGATCTCGGGATCATTGGCCCACCGTTCCGGCTGGGCCACCCGCACGTTGAGCAAGATTTGAGGATAGCGGATGAACGGCGCGCGCAGCTCTTCCAGCGGGCGCCCGCTCTCCAGCATCACATTGACGAGCTCGAGGGCCGTGACCAGCCCGTCTCCGGTCGTGGCGCGATCGAGGAAGATCACGTGCCCGCTCTGCTCGCCCCCCACGCTCGCGCCGATCTCGAGCATCCGCTCCAGCACGTACCGGTCTCCCACCCTGACCCGCTCGAGCTGAATGCCGGCCGCGCGGAGGACCCGCTCGAACCCCAGATTGCTCATGACCGTGACCACCACGCGGCGCCCCGGCAGGCCGCCGTGCGCGTCCCGGTGGAGCGCGGTGATCCCCATGATCGCGTCGCCGTCGACCAGCTGTCCATGCCGGTCCGCGGCGATGACGCGATCCCCGTCTCCGTCGTGCGCGAACCCCACATCGGCGTGATGCGCGACGACGGCGGCCTGGATCGCTTCGGGGTGCGTCGAGCCGCTGCCCATGTTGATGTTCGTCCCGTCCGGGGTCGCGTGCAGCGGCGTCACCGTGGCGCCCAGGCGCTCCCACAGCGCCGGCGCGATGCGGCTCGCCGCCCCGTTGGCGCAGTCCACGACGATGCGCCAGCCTCGAGCCGCCCCCGCGCCAACCCCGCCACGAAGGCGAGGTAGCGCTCCGCGGCGTCGGGCACCTCGACGATGCGCCCGACCCCACCACCCGTCGGCCGGGGCAGCGCCGTCACCCGGTCGAGGGCGCCCTCGATCTCGGCCTCCACCGCATCGGGCAGCTTGAACCCGCTGGGGGCGAAGAACTTGATCCCGTTGTCTTCCATCGGATTGTGGGAGGCGGAGATGACGATGCCGGCATGCACCGCGAGATGGCGGGCGAGGTAGGCGACCCCCGGCGTGGGAAGGATGCCGAGCCGCAGCATGTCCGAGCCGGCGGAGCAGAGTCCGGCGGCCAGGGCGGCCTCGAGCAAATCGCCAGAGATCCGTGGATCCCGCCCCACCGCGAACCGGCCGCGTGTCCCCGGAGCGAGCACATGCGCGGCCGCCCGCCCCACGCGGTCCACCAGCTCGGTCGACAGGTCGGCGTTGCCGACCCCCCGGATTCCGTCAGTCCCAAACAGCCGTCCCACCGGCGCCTACGTGGGAGAGAGCGTCATCAGGATCTGCGCGGGCTGGATGATCAGGACGCGGATGCCCTGCGGGAGGATCACGCGCGGGCTCACCGAATGCTGGCCGGGCCCCAGGCCGGCCGCGCTCACTTCGATGGTCACGATCTGCGCGGTCAGGCGCCGCACGAGGTCCTGCGGTCCCTCGACCTGGACCACGACGCGGTCGGGGACAATATCTCCCGGCCGACGCGGACGTTCACCGCGACCTGACCGGCGGAAGACGAGATGCCGGGGGGCAGCTGCAGCGCCACGCGGCGGGTGAAGTCCGCGCGCGCCCCGGTCACGTCCACCGGCATCGTCGCCGCGGTCTCGGCTTTCTGCAACAGTGCGCTCGGACCGGTGAGCGTGACGGTGGCGGGCTCGGCGGTCGCCGCGGAGACCGCCAGCGACTGCGGGGGCGTCCCCACCAGGGTGGGGACCACGGAGACGACCTTGCTGATCACCGCCTGGCGAACGGAGAGCGTCATGGCGACGGCCGTCGGGCTCACCGAGACGCCCGTCACCACCTGGCCCGCCGCGTCGGCGGGCACCACCTGCACGGAGGCCACGACCTGCTGGCGCACGGACGCCGTATCGAAGTACACGATCGCGTGCCGCACCTGGGCCACCTGCCGCGATGGTCCGCTGACGGCGACGGACGCCGGCAAGGTGCGGGCGCCCCCCAGCGCCACCCCCTCGGGCGGGGCGTCGACAGCAGCGCGGACGGCTTCTGATCGACCACCCGCACGTCGAGCGCCGAGGAAACGATCACCGGCACCTCGGTGTGCTCGCCGGGCTCCAGCCCCGACAGGTCCACGTACGCGTCGACGAGCTTCGGCGTCAGGAGGGCGATCTGCGAGCGCGGACCCTGGAGCCGGACCGTGATCTGCGGCGGGGATTTCGGCGAGGGCCGCACCACGACCTCATTCGGTTCGAGGTTGCGCAGTTCGATGTCCACCTTCAGCGAACGGGCGACCACCGGGTTTTGGGCGGTGGCGACGTACAGCCACATCACGAGGGCGATGCCTCCGGAGAGGAGGAGGTAGAGCGTCCGCTCGTCCCAGAACCGCTTCATTCGCCGCGCCGCCTGGCCCACTGCCAGATTCCCGGGACGCGGACGGGCATCGGGACGCGGAAGGACGGCACACTGAACGAGGCCCGGGGCAGCGGCTGGGGGCCGGAGAGCGCGAGCAGGGTCCCTTTGAGCTCTTCCTCGGTCAGGCCGCGGGTCAACCGTCCCTCCCGGGCGCGGGTGCCGAGCGCGCGGCTCAGCCCGGGCCGCTCGGTGAGCGGGAGCAGGCACCCCGCGGCCACCAGGCGGTCGCCGCGGATGATCAGCGCGCCGTCGTGCAGCGGGGTGTTCGGGAAGAAGATGTTGATGAGGAGCTGGACGGTGGCGACGGCGTCGATCCGGATCCCGGTCTCGATAAAATCCGCCAGCCCGACGCTCCGCTCCAGCACGATCAGCGCGCCGATCTTGCGGGACCCCAGGATGCGGGCCGCCCGGGCGACGTCGTTGACCAGGCGGATCCTCGCCTCGCGGTCGAGCCCGTGGGTCGTCAGGCCCACGAGCGACACCCCGCCCCGGCCCAGCTGCTCCACCATCCGGCGCAGCTCGGGCTGGAAGAGCACCAGCAGCGCGAACGGCAGCGCGAACGCGACGCTCCGCAGCACCCACTGCAGCGTGTACAGCTGCAGCGTCTGGCTGATCAGGTACGCGGCGAACAGCACGCCGAGGCCGGCGACCAGCTGCACGGCGCGGGTGCGCCGCACCAGCATCAG
>VBAN01000337.1 GCA_005882445.1 Candidatus Segetimicrobium genomatis
CTCGAAGACGAACAGGGGCCGGTTGCGGTCACGGTCCGGGTGTTGGTCGCGGCCGCGGCCGCCGGATAGCGGACGGGGGGCGGGACCCGGGATGCTCACGACGATCCTTGTGGACGCGATCCGGAGCGCCGTCATCCTGGGAGGCGTGCTGACGGCGTTCGCCTACGTGACGCTCTTGGAGCGCCGCCTGCTCGCCCGCTTCCAGCTCCGGATCGGCCCGAACCGCGTCGGCCCGCTGGGCCTCCTGCAGCCCCTGGCCGACGGCATCAAGCTGATCTTCAAGGAAAGCTTTATCCCGGCTCAGGCCGACCGGCTCGTGTACGTGGTGGCCCCGATCATCACGGTGGTGGCCGCGCTGTTCGTCTACGCCGTGATCCCGATCGGTCCGCCGGTCCGCCTCTTCGGCCGCGAGGTCCCGCTGTACGTCGCGGACGTCAACGTCGGCATCCTGCTGGTCCTTGCCGCCAGCAGCATCGGCGTCTACGGGATCATCCTCAGCGGCTGGGCGTCCGACAGCAAGTACTCCCTCCTCGGCGCGCTCCGCAGCAGCGCCCAGGTCATCTCCTACGAACTGGCCCTGGGGCTCGCCGTGCTCGCGGTCGTGATGATGGCGAACTCGCTCAGCCTGGTCGACATCGTGCGGGCGCAGGCGCACGGCTGGTTCATCACGACGCAGCCGGTCGCGTTCCTCGTGTTCCTCGTCGCGGGGCTGGCGGAAACGAACCGCGCGCCCTTCGATCTCCCCGAGGCCGAACAGGAGCTGATCGGCGGCTACCAGACCGAGTACGGCGGGTTCACGTTCGCGATGTTCTACCTCGGTGAGTACGTCGGGGTGATCACGATGGGGGCGCTGTCGGCGACCCTGTTCTTCGGAGGCTGGCAGGGGCCGGGGCTCCCACCGGTCCTCTGGTTCCTCGTCAAGGTCTTCGCCATGGTGTTCCTCTTCATCTGGATCCGGGCCACGCTCCCCCGGCTCCGCTACGACCAGCTGATGGGGTTGGGGTGGAAGGTGCTCGTGCCGGTCGGGCTGATCAACCTGGCCGTGACGGCCGTCGTCCTGGTCTGGCGGGGAGGTGCTGTGTGAGCTCGGCCACGCTGGGGGGGAAGCTCCGGCAGACCTGGGCCGTGGTCAAGGGACTGGGGGTCGTCGGCCGGTACTTGTTCCGGCGGCCCATTACGGTCGGGTACCCGGAACGGAAGGCGCCGGTGCAGCGGCGATTCAAAGGGCGCCACTACCTCACGCTGTTTGCCGACGGGATGGAGCGGTGCGTGGGGTGCGAGCTGTGCGTGATCGCATGTCCCAGCCAGTCGATCTACGTGCGCGCGGAGGAGAACGATCCCCTCGCCCCTACGTCGAGGGGGGAGCGGTACGCGGCGGATTTCCAGATCAACATGCTGCGGTGCATCTTCTGCGGGCTGTGCGAAGAAGCGTGCCCGACCGGGGCGATCGTGCTCGGGCACGACTACGAGCTCTCAGGGTACACCCGCGAGTCCCTGATCTATACGAAAGACCGCCTGACCGAGCGCTCCCCGGGGGAGTCGGGCCGGGACCCCCACCGGGAGGTCTGAGTGGCGGTCCTTTTCGGGGGGGTCGCCTGCCTGGCGCTCGCCGGAGGGGTGGGCGTGATCGCCTCTCGCCGGCCCGTGCACAGCGTGCTGGCGCTCCTGCTGGTCCTCGGCAGCCTCGCGGTCGACTACCTGCTGCTCGATGCGCAATTTATCGCCGTGCTGCAGCTGATCATTTACGCCGGCGCCATCGTCGTCCTCTTCGTCTTTGTCATCATGCTCCTCCACGCCCGCAGCGGGGAGGTGGCCCGGGTCCCCGCGGTGCTGCCGCCGGCCGCCGCCATTCCGGTCTGCGCGGTGTTCGGCCTGATGTTGCTGGTCGTCCTCACCGGCGCCGCCATTGCTCCCGCCGCGGTCGGACCCGCGTTTGGGACGGTGCAGGAGGTGGGACGGGCCCTCTTCTCCCGCTTCCTCCTGCCGTTTGAGGCGGCCTCGATCGTGCTGCTGATCGGGATGATCGGCGCGGTGGTCCTGGGCAAGCGCCTGCCGCCCTCCCCCCCGGACGCAGGACGGCCCGCCGAGGGGCCGGGGGAAGGCCGATCGAAGCGTAGAGTGGAGCTGAGGTAAGGCCGGTGACCGTCCCCGCCCCGTACCACCTGGCGCTCAGCGCCGTCTTGTTCACGCTGGGGATGGTCGGGGTGCTCGTCCGCCGGTCCGCGCTTGTGGTGTTCATGTCGATCGAGGTGATGCTGAACGCCGTCAACCTGGCCTTCGTGACGTTTGCCCGCCTCCGCGGCGTCGTCGACGGGCAACTGCTCGTCTTCTTCGTCCTGGTGGTCGCGGCCGTGGAGGTCGTGATCGGGCTCGCGATCATCGTGGACGTCTTTCGCGCCATGGAGACGGTGGACGTGGACGACGTGGATCTGCTCCGTGGCTAGGCGGTCCGCCGGCGGTGAGCGCCGGAACGTTCCCCCCGCGCGGTCCGGGGCCGGGCGGCGCCCGCCGGCATGCTGATTCCGGTCCTCGCGGTCCTCGTCCCCACGCTTCCCCTCGCCGGCTGGGCCCTGAACGGCCTGTGGGGCGGCCGGTTCACGCGCCGGACCGTGGCGATCGTGGCGTGCGGCGCGGTCGCGGCGGCGTTTGCCGCGGCCGCGCTTTTGCTTTGGCAGATCAGGCTCGCCCCGCCGCCCGGCCGCGCGCCCGCCGGCGGTCCCTCCTGGATCGTGGACCTCTACTCGTGGATCGGCGCGGGCTCGATCCAGGTCCCCCTGCGCCTGCTCGTCGACCCCCTCTCGGTCGCGATGGCGCTGGTGGTCGGCGGCGTCGGGTTGCTGATCCACGTCTACTCCGTGGGCTACATGGACGGCGACCCGGGGTGTGCCCGGTACTTCGCCTACCTGAACCTGTTCATGGCCTCGATGTTCTGGCTCGTGCTCGCCGGCAATCTCGCGGCCATGTTCATCGGGTGGGAAGGCGTGGGGCTGTGCAGCTACCTCCTCATCGCCTTCTGGTTCACCCGCCCCGCGGCGGCCGCGGCCGGGGTCAAGGCGTTTCTGGTCACGCGGCTGGGGGACGTCGGCTTCCTCCTCGGCATCTTTGTGGCGTTTGGCGTGTTCGGGACGACGGACTTTGGGGTGATGACCAGGGACGCCGGCGCGCGGCTCGCGCTCGGCGGCGGCGCCGCGACCGCGCTCGCGCTCCTCTTGTTTGCGGGTGCCGCCGGAAAATCCGCGCAGCTCCCCCTGTACGTCTGGCTCCCCGACGCGATGGAAGGGCCAACGCCGGTGAGCGCCCTGATCCATGCGGCGACGATGGTGACGGCCGGGGTCTACATGATCGTCCGGCTGCACGCCGTGTTTCTCCGCGCGCCGGCCGCCATGGATCTCATCGCGGCCGTGGGGGCGGTCACCGCGATCTTCGCCGCCGCCGCCGCCCTCGTCGAACCCGACCTCAAGCGGGTGCTCGCCTACTCGACGATCAGCCAGCTCGGGTACATGTTTCTCGCGGTCGGGGTGGGGGCGTTCTCCGCCGGGATCTTCCATCTGACGTCGCACGCCTTTTTCAAGGCGCTCCTGTTCCTCGCCGCGGGCGCCGTGATGCACGCGCTCGGCGGGGAGACCGATATGCGGCGGATGGGCGGGCTGGCGCGGCGGCTGCCGCGCACCACGGCCGCATTTGCCATCGGGGCGCTTGCGCTCGCCGGGATCCCGCCGCTCAGCGGATTTTTCAGCAAGGACCTCATCCTCTCCGAGGCGTTCCGGGCGCAGGCCTGGTTGTGGGCCGTCGGGGTGGCGGCCGCCGGGCTGACCGCCGTGTACATCCTCCGGGCATTCGCGCTCACATTCCTGGGAGCCGATCTCCGCGGCGCGGAGGGCACCGCGCACGATCCGCCCCCCTCGATGGCCGCGCCGATGTGGATCCTCGCCGGGCTCACGGTCGCCGGCGGCGGATTGGGATGGTCGTTCACCCATCCCGGGATCCTGGAGCGGTTCCTCCTGACGGGTCTGCGGGCGGGCGCCGGGCCGCCCGCTCGGGCCGGGGGAGCGGGGGAGGGGACGCTGGTCGCCGCGAGCGTGCTGGTCGCGGTGGCCGGCATCGTGGTGGGGTGGCTCGTGTACGTTCGCCGGAGCCTGCGCGGCGGCGTCCCGGCGCTGGCCGGGCTGCTGAGCCACCGTTTTTATATTGAAGAGGCGTACGCGGTCGGGGTGATCGGCCCGGTTCGCGCCCTGGCGCGAGTCGCGGCGGTTGCGGACCGGACCGTGACCGACGCCGCCGTCATGGGGCTGGCCCGCGCGCTCGGACGCAGCGGGCAGGCACTGCGCGGCCTCGAGACCGGATACCTCCGCCACTACGCCGCCTTCGTCCTTGTGGGTGTGCTGCTGATCCTCGCCTATTGGGTGTCGCGCTAGTGGGGCCGCTCACCTGGCTGATCGCGCTCCCCCTGCTCGGCGCCGCGGCCGCGGCCGCGGTGGGCCGGGATCGGGAGCGCGCTCTGCGGATGGTCGGGCTCGTGACGTCCGTCCTGGTGTTTGCGATCGCGGCCCTGGTCTGGGGGAGGTTCGCGCCGGGCGCGGCGTCGCTCCAGTTCGAGGAGCACGCTCCCTGGGTCCCGGGCGTCGGCCTGGTCTACCACCTCGGCGTCGACGGCCTCTCGGTCAGCCTGGTGGCGCTCACCGCCCTGCTCTTCCCGCTGGCGCTCGGGGCCGCGGCGCAGCAGTTGGCAGGGCGCGCGAAGGGGTTCGTGATCACGGCCTTGCTGCTCGAGACCGGCATGCTCGGGACGTTCATGGCCCAGGACCTCGTCCTGTTCTACGTGTTCTGGGAAGGGATGCTCATCCCGATGTACTTTCTGATCGCGCTGTGGGGGGGCCCAGGGCGGGCGCCCGCGGCGATGAAGTTCCTCCTGTACACGATGGCCGGGAGCGCGTTGATGCTCGTGGCCCTGGTGGCGGTCGCGTTTGCCGGCGAGCGGATCGCGGGGCGGTTCACCTTCGATCTGCCGGCGCTGCTGGCCCGCCCGCTGGGGCTCGGCGGGCCGTATGAGTCCGTGCTGTTTCTGGCGTTCACCGCGGCCTTCGCGATCAAGATGCCGGTCTGGCCGCTGCACACGTGGCTCCCCGATGCGTACGCGGAAGCCCCCCCGGTCGTCACCATGCTGCTCGCCTCCGTCATGGCCAAGGCCGGCGCGTACGGGCTGCTGCGGTTCTGCCTCCCGCTCTTCCCGGAGGCGATGCGGGCGTTCGGACCGCTCCTGTCCGTTCTGGCGGTCATCGGCATCCTGTACGGCGGCGCGATCGCGTGGGCCCAGGGCGATATGCGCCGGCTGCTGGCCTATGGGAGCATGAGCCATATGGGGTTCATCCTGCTGGGCATCTTCGCGCTCAATCTGCCCGCGCTGCAGGGGAGTCTCATCCAGATGATCAATCACGGCATCAGCACCGGGGCGCTGTTCCTCATCGCGGGGATGCTGATCGCCCGCACCGGCCGTGCGGACACCGACGGCTACGGCGGCGCCGGGGCGGGCGCGCCGACGCTCGCGGCGGCGGCGATGATCGTCGCCCTGTCCTCCCTGGCCCTCCCGGGCACGAACGGCTTCATCGGCGAGTTCCTGATCCTGCTGGGGACCTTCCAGGCCCGTCCGGCCGCCGCGGTCCTGGCGGCGTTCGGCGTGGTGGCGGCGGCGGCATATCTCCTCGCGTTTATCGGCCGCATCTTTCACGGTCCCGTCCGCGACGGCCTCGCATCGATGGGGGACCTCCGCAGAGAGGAACTCGCGATCCTCGTGCCGCTGATCGCGGTGATCTTCTGGGTGGGCCTGTACCCGCGCCCGCTGCTCGCGCGGAGCGAGGCGACCGTGCGGGCGCTCTTGGCGAACGCCGCGGCCGCGCAGACGGCGGCACGGCAAGGCCCTCATGTGGCGGCCGGCGGGGGGACCTCCCCGTGAGCACCGCGGACCTGGTCCTCGTCGGGCCCGAGCTCGTGCTGACCATTGCGGCGGTCGTCGTGCTTCTACAAGATGCGTGGGCCACCGGAGGGGTCCTCGAGCCGCAGACGCCGCGGCCGGCGGCCGTGTGGGGGTCGCTTGCCGCGGTCGGCCTGGCGCTGGTGTGGGATGTCGGCGGCCGGCGGTGGGGGCCGGCGTTCGGCGGCATGTATGTCCGCGATCAGTTCACGATGATCGCCGATCTCGCGGCGCTGGCCGCGGCAGGACTCGGCATCCTGCTCTCCTCCGCGTACCTGCCCCGGGTGCGGCTCCCGGCGGGCGAGTACCACGCGCTGCTCCTGCTGGCGACCGTGGGGGCGATGGTGATGGCGGCCAGCGGATCGCTGATCACGCTTTTCCTCGGCCTCGAGATCCTGAGTTTCTCCCTGTACGTCCTGGCGGCCATCGCGCGGAGAAGCCGGCGGTCGCTGGAGGCCGGCCTGAAGTACCTGCTCCTCGGCGCGTTCGCCACCGCCTTTTTTGCCTACGGGATCGCGCTCATATTCGGGGCGACCGGGTCGATCGATCTCCGCGAGATCGGGGCGGCGCGGCCCTCCAGGCTCCTCGGCGCCGGGATCGCGCTCCTCACGGTCGGGCTGGCGTTCGAAGGAGCGCTCGTCCCCTTCCATGCCTGGGCGCCGGACGTCTACGAGGGCGCCCCGCTCCCGGTCACGGCGTTCATGTCGGTCGTGGCCAAGGTGGGGGCGTTCGCCGGGCTGCTCCGGGTCTTTCCCCTCGCGCTGGCCCACCTCGCCGGCGTCTGGGGGCCGATGCTGGCGGCGATCGCCGTGGTCACGATGATCTTGGGCAACCTCGCCGCGCTGTTTCAAACAAACTTGAAGCGGCTCCTGGCCTACTCCGGCATCGCCCACGCCGGCTATCTCATGATCGGGGTCGCTGCGGGCGGGCCCGCCGGGACCTGGAGCGTGCTCTTCTATCTCCTGGTCTACGTCGCCATGAACCTCGGGGCGTTCGGCGTCCTGCTGCTGCTGGCGCGCCAGGGGATGGAGGCGGACCGGGTCGAGGATCTCGCGGGCCTTTCCGGCCGCGCACCCTGGGCCGCGGCCGCCCTGGTGCTGTTCCTGGTGTCGCTCGCCGGCCTGCCCCTGACGGCCGGGTTCATCGCGAAGCTGTATCTCTTTCGCGCGGCGCTCGGCGCCCATCAGCCGGTCCCGGCGCTCGTGGGCGTCCTCACGAGCGTCGTCTCCGTCTACTACTATCTCCGGGTCGCCTCCGCAGCCCTGAGCGGCGGCGCCCCCCAGGCCGTCGCGGTGCTGCGGAACAGGCTCGTCGGGGCCGCGCTCGTGCTCGCCACCGCCGGAGTGCTCTGGCTCGGACTGTTCCCGGCGGGATTCACCGCGGCAGTGCAGCAGGCCGCACGGCAGGCGGCCGCCGCGGTCAGGTAGAAACCCGGCCCGTGGCTTCCGAGGAGTTCGACGCGATCGTTGTCGGCGCCGGCCCTGCTGTTCGAGCGCGGCGAGCGGCCGGGCGTGAAGAACGTGATGGGCGGCGTGATGTACGGCCGCATGCTGGCCGACGTCGTCCCGGAGTTCTGGAAGACCGCGCCGATGGAGCGCGTGGTGACCGACGAGCGGTTGTGGCTGACCACCGCGGACAGTGTGGTCACCGCCGGCCACAAGCACCTGCCCCACTCGGTCGAGCCTCCCAACGCCTTCACCGTGCTGCGCGTGCCGTTCGATGGCTGGTTCGCCGCCCAGGCCGAGGCCGCCGGGGCCCTCCTCATTCCCGGGACCACGGTGGAAGATGTGATCCGCGAGGGCGGCCGGGTCGTGGGAGTCCGCACCGGCCGCGAGGAGGGAGAGCTCCGCGCCCCTCTGGTGGTGATCGCCGACGGCGCGAACTCGTTCCTCGTGCAGAAGGCGGGACTGGGCCGCCCGCTGGAGCCCAACGAGATGGCGCTGGTCGTCAAGGAGATCATCGCGCTGCCGGGGGCGGCGATCGAGGACCGGTTCACCCTCGACCCCGGGATGGGCGCGACGATCGAAGTGTACGGCGCGGTGACGCGCGGCATGGCGGGGTACGGGTTCATCTACACCAACCGCGAGTCGCTGTCCGTCGGCATCGGGGCGCTCATCTCGCAGTTCATGGAGACCCGGATCACGCCGTGGGACCTGCTGGAAGGGTTCAAGGCCCACCCCATGGTTGCCCCCCTGCTGCGGGGAGGCGTGGTGCGGGAGTACCTGGCCCACGCGATCCCCGAGGGCGGGCTCCGCGCGATGCCCCGCCTCTTCGACGACGGGGTGCTGGTCGTCGGCGACGCCGCGATGATGGTCAACAACCTCCACCGCGAGGGCAGCAACATGGCCATGGCGGCCGGCCGGATGGCCGGGGAAACCGCGATCCAGGCCAAGCGCGCCGGGGATTGGTCGGCCCGCTCGCTCTCCCGGTACCGGGAGCTCTTGGAGGCCTCGTTCGTCCTGCAGGACCTCCGGAAGTACCAGCGGCTGCCCGACCTGGTCGAGGGGCGACCGGATCTGCTGCATCTCTATCCGGAACTGTTGAGCGAGGCCATCCACGAGATGCTGACCGTGGACGGCGCCGGCAAGCGGGAGAAGCAGCGCCGGATCCTCCGCCGGCTGCTCGCCCGGCGGCCGTGGTGGCGCCTGCTCCGGGACGCCTACGAAGGCTGGCGGGCGATGCGGTGACGGGGTCCGGCTCGGCTCTGCGGACTTTGGGCATAAACCGGGAGAATGGGGAACGATTTCCGGAGGACTGGAAAGTCGGGTGTGCCGGGGCCCGCCGGGGGCACCCGCGGGGTCGAGTGGTGCCGCGATCCACAGGGCGCGGAGCGCGGGCTTACGCTCATGGAACTGGTGGTCGTGCTCTCGATTATCGCCGTGCTCGTCGCGCTGGCGCTGCCGCGCTACATCATCCCGCGCAAGAACGCGTACAAGCTGGAAGCGATAAACATCCTCCAGGAGCTCAAGACTATGGAATGGGCCTACTACCAACAGTGGAACGCGTTTACCTCGAACGTGACGAGCGCCGGGCTGGCAATGCCCGGCGGGTCTCACTGGGCGACGCCTCTCCTGTACACGTTCTCGCCTGGTTACATCGTGTTCGGGACCTACGGCGCGGTCGCTCCGATGTCGTGGTCCGATATCATCTACGTCACCCTCAGCAGCGACGGCAGTTCTACCGCCAGGTCCACGTTCTAGGGGTTGACCCAGGACGCGCCGCCGCCGGCGCCGAACCTGCGCGTGAGCGGTGCTCTCAGACCGATCCACGGGGGTGCGGCCGTTCCCGTCGAGGTCGTGCGATGAAGATCGAAGAGAAACTCTACCTGCTGCGCTGGAAGCACGACAAGCGGTCGCACATCGCGATCAAGGATCAGCGCGTCTGCCTGGAGACCTGCGGGACGAAGTGGAAGCGGCCCTGCACGACCTTCTGCCCGGCCAGCGTCTACGCATGGGACGGTGAGAAGACCGTCGTCTCCCACGACAACTGCGTCGAGTGCACGTCCTGCCTGCTCGGCTGTCCCTACCGGAACATCGACTGGAAGCTCCCCCGGGGCGGATTCGGCATCGAGTGGCAGCACGGCTAGCGGGAGATCCCCCCGCCGCCGGCACAGCGCCCACGCCGGGCGCGCCCGCTGTGCGATTATCCCGGGCCGGGGCGCGCGTGCGCTGCTCGGCCGCGACTCCAGACGAACCACACTCCGCTGACGATCAGGACGAGTGCCGCCATCTGCCCCCAGGTGAGGAACAGGATGGTCCGGTCCTCGCTGCGCAGCAGGTCGAGCAGGAAGCGCAGCGTCGATGACGCGACCATCGCCGACCAGAACAGGACCCCGTCGAAGGCCCGCCCGCCGGCCGCCGCAAGCGCCCACGCCA
>VBAN01000338.1:0-610 GCA_005882445.1 Candidatus Segetimicrobium genomatis
CAGATACGGCAGCACGGGCCTACGGCATGCGCTATTTCACGGCCGGGAGGTTCCAGACGATCAGCCAGTACGACGGGCGGAACCCCACGAGCGCTTTGGAGGCCAGCACCACGTTGTAGAACTCTCCCGGCCGCACCAGCGGAGCCTGCTTGTACAGGAGGGCCTGGAGCCTGGGCCAGAAGCGGACGCGCGCCGCCGGGTCGGCGGTCTGATTGAACTCATCGAACAGCTTGTTCTTCTCGGGGCTATCCCACCAGCCCGGGTACGCCGAGTTGAAGACGGTGATCAGGGCCGGATCGGGCACGAACCCATGGGAGGTCGTGAAGAGGTCGTAGTCGGCGGGCTTGGCCCGGTGATCGAGGACGCCCGCCCACTCCAACACCTGCATGTCCACCTTGAACCCGACATGCTGGAGCTGCGCGGCTGCGACGACCGTGCTCTTGAACATATAATCGTACTGCTGGGTCGTCAGCCAGCGGACCGGCTCCCCGGTGTAGCCGCCTTCCTGCATCAACTGTTTGGCGCGGGCCGCGTCGTGCAGGTTGTACATCTCGGAGCCGGCCGTCGTGTACCAGGGCGTGCCCTGCGGGTAGATGCTGGGACCCAGCGA
>VBAN01000338.1:623-6607 GCA_005882445.1 Candidatus Segetimicrobium genomatis
TAATCGTACTGCTGGGTCGTCAGCCAGCGGACCGGCTCCCCGGTGTAGCCGCCTTCCTGCATCAACTGTTTGGCGCGGGCCGCGTCGTGCAGGTTGTACATCTCGGAGCCGGCCGTCGTGTACCAGGGCGTGCCCTGCGGGTAGATGCTGGGACCCAGCGAGTACAGCTCGGGGTTCCCGAATGTGGCTTTCATGATGGGCTGCATGTCCAGCGCGACCTCGACCGCCTGGCGGAGCTTTTCATTGGTCATGATCCCCTGCTTCTTATTGATGAAGAAGGTCAGAAACGTGCCGGGCTTGACGAGCCCGGGGGTGACGCGGGGATCCTTGGCGAGCTGGGCGTACGCGTCCTGGTTGATGCCGTCGGCGAGATCGTAGTCGCCGCTCTGCACCCCGGCAATGCGGGTGGCGACCTGGGAGACCGGATAGAAAAACACGTCGTCCGCCAGCGCCTCGCGCCGTCCCGCGTACCCGTTCGGCGCCTCCGGCCGCGCCGCATAGTTGTCGAAGCGGACGAGCCTCACGTGCCGGTCGGGAATCCACTCGGCGAACTTGTACGGGCCAGTGCCGATGTACTGCTTGAGCGGCCCGCTGCCGGTCGAGTCGACGGCCTCCTTGGGCATGATCGCCGCGGCGCCGTTCGGGAGGGCGATGAACGAGAGCAGCGGGGCGAACGGTTCTTTCAGCTTCAACGCGACCGTGTACTTGTCCACGGCCGTGGTGGACTCCACCTTTTTGTAGACGGAGGCGCCCCGCGGGCTCACCTTCCCCCAGCGCTCGAGCGAGGCGACGACGTCCTCGGCGGTCATCTCCTTGCCGTTGTGAAACGTGACGTTCTTGCGCAGGACGAACGTGTAGGTCAGCCCGTCTTTACTCTGCGTGTACGATTCGGCCAGCAACGGCTGGACTCGAAAACCGGCGTCGAAGGTGAAGAGCTCCTCGAAGATCGGCAGCGTGATAATCGACGTGAGATCGGCGGTCGTCGCCACCGTGTCCAGGGTGAGCGGTTCGCCGATCTCCGCCACCCGCAGGGTGCCGCCCCGGCGCGGGGCGGCGGATGTCGAGAAGACGAGGCTCTCAGCCAGCGCGGCGATGACCAGCAGGGTGAGCGCAGACTCCAGCACTTTGCGCGATTGCATCAGTCGATTCCTCCCTTCCCGCGAATCGGGGGACGCGTCCGTGAGGTCGGCGCGGCGCTATTTCGGCAGGCCGGCGATGATCTTCCCCCTATCCTCTTTGGTAAAGGCGGGCATGGTCAGCGACCGGACGGCTCCCTGCACGCCCAGGGACAGCGCCAGCCGGCTCGCCACCTGATTGTCAGGCGCCTCGAAGATCCCCACGGCGTCGTACGGCCCCGTGGTCCAGACGATCTCGCGGACCGTGCAGCCGGCCTTCTTGGCGGCGGCCTGGAACGCGTCGGCGCGCTTGACGGTGTCCTTCACGGTCTGAACGCCCTGCTCGGTCCAGTTGAGGAGAGCCACGTAGGTCGCCATCGTCCTGTCCCCCCTTGAAATACACGCGAGCTCCGCACCCGGGATCGATCGGAGCTCGAGATGCCCTCTCGACACGGAGGGCAGCAGCCACAATTGAAGTATCGCGATGCTTGGGCGTGAGGGTTCGGGAGCCGCGGAAGCCGTTCCTGCCGGATGTAAGGCCGATCGAAGGCCGATCGAAGCGTGGAATAGAGCCAAGGTAAGCGAGGAGCAGAACAACGGTAACAGGAATAGGCTCCGGGGCCAGAGAATGCGGACGCCCAAAGGGCGATCGAAGCGAGGAGTGGAACAAAGGTTAGGATCTTCAATGCGCGGATTTCGGGTTGGCCTCGACATCGGCGGCACCTTCACGGATTTCGTCCTCCTCAACGACACGACCGGCGAGCTTCGCCTCCACAAGGTCCTCACCACGACGCCGGACCCGGCGGAGGGAGCCCTTCGGGGGCTCGTCGACCTGTGCCGGCTCGCCGGCGTGGGCGTGGGCGACCTCTCGATCCTCGTGCACGGCACCACCCTGGTGACCAACGCGATCATCGAGCGCACCGGCGCGCCCACCGCGCTGCTGACGACCCGGGGCTTCCGGGATATCCTCGAGATGGGCAAGGAGCAGCGGTACGACATCTACGATCTCTTCCTGCAGTTCCCGCCGCCGCTGGTCCCCCGCCGCTGGCGGGTCGAGATCGATGAACGGATCAGCCGCGACGGCGAGGTGCTCACCCCGCTCGATCGGGAACAGGTACGGGCCGCCGCCCGCCGGCTGGCGGCGCAGGGCGTGGAGTCGCTGGCCGTCTCGCTGCTGCATGCCTACAAGAACCCGGCGCACGAGCAGGCGGCGCTGGCGGCCGTTCGGGAAGCAGTCCCGGAGTTGAGCGTCTCGCTCTCCAGCGACGTGGTCCCGGAGATCCGGGAATGGGAGCGGACCTGCACGACCGTCGGCAACGCCTACGTGCAGCCGCTGGTCGACCGCTATCTCGGGCGGCTCGAGGCGGCGCTCCTGGAGCGGGGCTTTGCCGGCCGGTTCTATTTGATGCAGTCGTCGGGCGGGACCGCCACCCCCGACACGGCCCGCCGCTTCCCGATCCGGCTCCTCGAATCCGGGCCGGCCGGTGGGGCGCTCGTGACCGCCTTCTTCGGCGAGCGGCTGGGGCGGAAGGATCTCGTTGCCTTCGACATGGGCGGGACGACTGCCAAGATTTGCCTGGTGAGGGACGGCCGGCCGGAGATCGCGCCGATGATCGAGGCGGCGCGGGTGCACCGGTTCAAGCGCGGGTCGGGCCTCCCGGTGAAGGCCCCCGTCGTCGACATGATGGAGATCGGGGCCGGTGGGGGATCGGTGGCGTGGATCGACCGACTGGGGCTGCTGAAGGTCGGGCCGCACAGCGCCGGGGCGTCTCCGGGTCCCGCCTGCTACGGGCTCGGCGGCACCGACCCCACGGTGACCGATGCCTGCCTGGTGCTCGGCTACTTTGATCCCGAGTACTTCCTCGGCGGGACGATGCCCCTCTCCCGCCGGGCCGCCGAGGAGGCTCTGGAGCAGGTGGGCGCGCGCGCCGGGCTCGACCGGGTCGCCGCGGCCTGGGGGATCCACCAGATCGTGTCCGAGAACATGGCCGCCGCGGCGCGCGTCTACATGATCGAGCGCGGCCAGGACCCGCGCCGCTACGCGATGCTGGCCTTCGGCGGCGCGGGACCCGCGCACGCGTCGCGGGTGGCCCGCATCCTCCGCCTCCGCGAGTTCATCGTGCCGCCGGCCTCCGGGGCCGCGTCCGCGCTGGGATTCCTCGTCACGCCGATCAGCTTCGACTTCGTGCACTCGCTCCCCGGCCCATTGGAGTCGCTGGACTGGGAGGCGGTGGACGCGCTGGTCCGGGCGATGGAAGCGCGGGGGCGGGCCATGCTGACCGACGCCGGCGTGGATCCGGCGGAGATTACCTCCGTCCGGCGGGCCGAGATGCGCCTGGCCGGCCAGTTCCACGACATCGCGGTGCCGGTGCCGGGCGGGCGGCTCACGGCGCAGGCGGCTCCCGGGCTCGGCGAGCGGTTCGAGTCGGAGTACCGCCGGCTCTACGGGATCTATCTGCCCGGCCGGCAGATCCAGGTGTTGAACTGGCGCGTGCTCGTCACCGGCCCCAGGCCGGGCGTGCGTCTGGCGGCCGCGTCCGTCGATCGCGGCGACTGCGCGGTGCACGCGCTGCGGGTCCGCCGTCCCGCGTACTTCCCCGAGACCGAGGGGTTCGCCGAGGTGCCGGTGTACGACCGGTACCGGCTCCGCCCGGGGGCGGCGCTGGCCGGGCCGGCGATCGTGGAGGAGCGGGAGGCGACGACGGTCGTCGGCCCCGGGGATGCGCTGGAAGTCGATGTGCACCACAATCTCGTCATCGCGGTGAGCCAGGCGTGAGCGCGGCCTTCGACCCGGTGTCGCTCGGGATCATGTGGAGCCGCCTGATCAACATCGCGGAGGAGTGCTGGATCACGATCTGGCGGACGGCGTTCAGCCTGATCATCGGCGAGGCGCAGGACTTCGGCTGCGAGCTGTTCGATCCCGACGCCCACTCCATCGCGCACTCGCCGCGCTCGATGCCGGTCTTCAACCTGACCCTGCCGCTGGCGGTGCGCCGGCTGCTGACCGTGTTCCCGCGCGACACCCTCCGGCCCGGGGACGTCCTCGTCACGAACGACCCGTGGATCTGCGCCGGCCACCTCTACGATCTGGCGGCGGTCACCCCGGTGTTCCGGCGGGGCGCGCTCGTGGGGCTCGTGGGGTCGATCGCGCACTGTTCCGACATCGGCGGCACCCGCGACTCGATGAGCGCCCGCGAGATCTACGAGGAGGGCCTGCAGATCCCGCCGCTCATGCTCTACCGCGGCGGCGCGCTGAACGAGGACCTCGCGGCGATGATCCGGGCCAACGTGCGGCTGGGCGAGATGGTGCTCGGCGACATCCAGGCCCAGGTGTCCAGCAACCAGGTGGGCGCCGACCGGCTCGTCGCCTTCATGGACGAATACGACCTCGCGTCGATGACCCCGCTCGCGCACGTCGTGCAGGAGCGCGCGGAGCGCGCGATGCGCGAGGCGATCCGCGCGCTGCCGGAAGGGACCTATCGGAGCGAGGTCGAGTTCGACGGGCTGGGAGAGCCGCTGACCCTCCCCTGCGCGGTCACCATCCACGGCGACGAGATGACGGTGGATTGGACGGGCGCTCCCCCGCAGCTGCCCCGGGGGGGCATCAACTGCACCTACCACTATACGGCCGCCCACACGACCTACGTGCTGAAATCCATCCTCACGCCGGAGATCCCGTCGAACGCCGGCTGCTTCCGCCCGCTGCACGTCACGGTGCCCGAGGGCTCGGTGCTCAGCTGCCGCTACCCGGCGTCCGTGAACCAGCGCACCCAGACCGGCTGGTACTGCGGCCCGGCGGTGTTCAAAGCGCTGGCGCCGGTGCTGCCCGACCGGGTGCAGGCGTTCACGGGGCTGCCGATGGGCATGGGCGCCTACGGGGTCGACGCCGCCGGCCGCGTGTACAACGATCACCTCTTCCAGGGCGGCGGTCAGGGGGCCGGCGCCCACGGCGATGGGGTCTCGGCGCTCCTTTACCCCACCTCGGCCGGGAACGTCTCTGTGGAGATGTTCGAAAGCCGGACGCCCCTCGTCGTGGAGTGCAAGGAGTTCCGGCCCGACTCCGGCGGCGCCGGCCGGCATCGCGGCGGCCTGGGCCAGCGCGTCCGGGTCCGCGCGCGCGCGGGCGTACGTCACGGACGGCGACACGGTCCTGGATGGCGGGGCAATGGTGAGCCTGGCCGAGCTCCGCCATCCCGGTCAGCGCGCCACGATCGAGATCGCAGGCGGGAGCGGGTACGGTCCGCCGATCGAGCGGCCTCTCGAGCGTGTCCAGGCCGACCTGGACGAAGGCACCGTGACCCCCGAGGGCGCCGCGGTGTACGGCGTCGCGGTCGGACCGGACGGCCGCGCGCGGAGGATCTGATGGCGGATCTGGAGGCCCTGAAGCGGCGTGTGCATCCCGGGCAGCGGGTGCTCGACATTGCCACCGGCAGCGGGAACACCGCGCTGGCCGCCGCCCGCCGCGGCGGGACGGTGACCGGCATCGACTTCGTTCCCGCGCTCCTGGAGCGGGGACGAGAGCGCGCCGCCGCTGAGCGCCTGACGATCAATTTTCAGGCCGGGGACGCCGAGGCCCTGGGGTTTCCCGATGCCTCGTTCGACATCGTCGTGTCCACGTTCGGCGCGATGTTCGCGCCCGATCAGGAGCGGACGGCCCGGGAGATCCTCCGGGTGTGCCGGCCCGGAGGGAAGATCGGCCTGGCGACCTGGCCGCCCGACAGCCTGATCGGCGAGCTGTTCCGCACCGTCGCCCGCTTCGTGCCTCCTCCGGCGGGTGCCAGGCCGCCTGTGCTCTGGGGCACGGAGGATCGCCTGCGCGAGCTCTTCGGCGGCGCCGTGGCATCGCTTCGGGCGGCGAGGCGCCCGATC
>VBAN01000340.1:0-1217 GCA_005882445.1 Candidatus Segetimicrobium genomatis
TGAGGCCCAGGGCGTCGTCCAGGCGCTGCCCCAAGTAGCGCTTCCCCAAGTATATCTGGACACGACTTTCAAACCCCCGTCGGGTAACACGATCGCCGTCCCCGCCGGCGGCGACTTTCAGGCGGCGCTCGACAACGCGAACCCGGGCGACACGATTCAGTTGGCGGCGGGCGCGTCGTACATCGGGCCGTTCACCCTGCCCAACAAGGCCGGCGCCGGTTGGATCTATATCGAGTCCTCGGCGCTCTCGAGCCTGCCGGCCCCTGGGAACCGCGTCTCCCCGTCCCTCGCCGGCCTGATGCCCAAGATCCTCGCCTCCGGGTCGGCCGCGATCCAGACGGTCTCCGGCGCGCACCAGTACCGGTTCATCGGGATCGAGTTTGCGCCCACGCCCGGCCTGGTGAGCGCGCCTCAGTTCTCGATGGTCCACTTGGGGAGCGGGGAGACGGACGTTCAGGCGCTCCCAAACAACCTCGTCTTTGACCGCTGCTACATCCACGGGGACCCGGCGGCGGGAGCTCAACGCGGCATCTTGATGGACTCGGCCTCAACGGCCGTGATCGACTCCTACCTCTCCGACTTCAAGCTCACCACCAGCCAGGCGCTGGCGATCCAGAGCCAGAACGGCCCGGGCCCGTTCAAGGTCGTGAACAATTATCTCGAGGGGGCCGGGACAGGGGTCGGCTTCGGGGGGTGGATCCCGACGATCCCGAACCTCGTCTCATCCGACGTTGAGATCCGGGGCAACTACTTCGCCAGACCGCTGTCGTGGCGGGTGGGCGATCCGGCGTACGCCGGGACCCCATGGGTCGTCGCGAACTTCCTCCAGTTGACGAACGCTCAACGGGTGCTGGTCGACGGCAACATCTTCGAGTCCAACTGGAAGGGCGGCGACCAGGATGGGTTTGCTCTCTCGTTAGCGCCGGTCGACCAGAACGGCGGCATGCCCTGGGCGACCGTGCAGGATATTACGTTCACGCACAATATCGTCCGCCACTCGACGGCGGGCGTCCATATGGGCGGGTGGGACAATCTTTACCCCAGCCAACAACTCCAGCGGGTGCTCATCCAGAACAACCTGTTCACCGACATCGGCGCCTTCGCGACCAACGGCGGCTCCGCCGGGCGGCTGTTCCAGCTGCGGGACGGAGCGGCGAACGTCGTCATTGACCACAACACCGCCTTCCAGACGGGGAGCCCGCTCTTCGCCTCCGTGG
>VBAN01000340.1:1243-1705 GCA_005882445.1 Candidatus Segetimicrobium genomatis
ATAACCAGGGGGTGAGTGGGGATGGCACCGCGGGGAATCCGCCCGCGACGCTGGCCGGGTCTTTCCCCGGCGCGGTGTTCGCCGGCAACGCGCTGGTGGGGGGGAGTTCCCTGGACTATCCGCCCAATAACTTCTTCCCACCGACGCCGGCGGATGTGGGCTTCGTCAATTACGCCGGCGGCGACTACCGGCTCGCCGCCTCCAGCCCATACAAGAATGCCGGCACCGACGGCAAGGACGTCGGCGCGGATATCAACGCCATCAATGCGGCGACGGCGAACGTCATCTCCGGCGCCACCTCCGCCGCTTCTCCTTCCCCCCCGGTCACCCTGTCGTTCACCCCGGCAAGCCAGGACTTCGGGTCGGTGGCTGTGGGGGGATCGGCATATCGTTCGTTCATGGTCACAAACCTAGGGGGCAGCGCCGTCAGCGGTGCAGTTTCAACCACTGCCCCGTTCAGCG
>VBAN01000336.1 GCA_005882445.1 Candidatus Segetimicrobium genomatis
CGGCGCCCAGTACCGGATCGAGATTCCCAGCTGCGAAGGTCCTGCGGCCCTGCGCGCGGTCATCGAAGAGGACGACCGGTACGGCATCGTAATTCAGCGCGTCTCCCAGGGCAGCGGGATCATGCTCCTGACAGATGAGGAGATCACCGACATGGCCCGGCTCGGCCGGGAGCGCGGTATGGAGGTGAGCCTGTTCGTCGGACCTCGGGCGGCCTGGGACGTGGGCGCCACCGCCGCGTCGGGCGCCGGGCGCGTGGTGGCCCCCCGCATTCGCGGCGCCGATCAGCTGGTGTTCGCCGTGGAAGATGTGCGCCGGGCGTGCGCGCTGGGCATCCGCAGCGTCCTGGTCGCGGACGAGGGGCTGTTGTGGATCCTGGGGGAGGCGAAGCGGGCCGGGACGTTGCCGGCCGACCTCGTCCTCAAGGTCTCGGTCATGATGGGCAGCGCCAATCCGGCGGCGATCGTCGTGATGGAGCGGCTGGGCGCCGGGACGTACAACATTCCCACCGACCTGACCCTGGCGCAGATCGCCGCGATCCGGCAGGCGGTCGACATCCCCCTCGATGTGTACGTCGAGGCCCCGGACGATCTCGGAGGCTTCATCCGGCACTATGAGATCCCGGAGCTCATCCGGGTGGCGTCCCCGGTGTACGTCAAGTTCGGGCTGCGGAATGCGCCCAACATCTATCCGAGCGGCACCCACCTGGAATCGACCGCGGTCGCCCTGACGCGCGAGCGCGTGAGACGGGCCAATCTGGGGGTCGAGATGGTCAGGCGGTACGCGCCCACGCTGATCGCCTCACCGTGCGGGGCGGCCGGGCTGGGGATTCCGGCCGCGCCCAAGGTCGCGGCGCGTTCGTGAGATTCCCGGCCGGCGGCCCTGTGACTGCAGGAAAACCTGACGCGCTCAGAAAA
>VBAN01000341.1 GCA_005882445.1 Candidatus Segetimicrobium genomatis
CCGGTGATCTCTCGGGGCGCGGGGGACCTGGGGATCGACCCGCGCAAGTGCCCGCGCGCGAACGTGGTCGTCATCGTGGACTCGATCCAGATGTATTCCGAGGAGGCGTACCGGAAGGGCCTGCGGATGATCACCACGTCCACCCGGCAGCGGCCGGTCGACGTGCTGAACCCGCGCATCAAGACCTGCAACTACCTCAACAACATCATGGCCCGGATGGAAGCCAACCTGATGGGGGTCGATGAAGGCCTGATGCTCACCACCCAGGGATACGTCGCCGAGTGCACCGCGGACAACGTCTTCATCGTCAAGGGCGGCCGCGTCCTGACCCCGCCGGCCTACCTCGGCATCCTGCAGGGCATTACGCGGCAGACGGTGCTGGAGTTGTGCGGCACCCTCGGCCTCCCGGGCGCCGAGCAGGTCCTGACCCTGCACGACATGTACACGGCCGATGAGTGTTTCCTGACCGGGACCGGGGCCGAACTGGGTCCCGTGGTCCAGATCGACGGTCGCATCATCGGCACCGGCCAGCCGGGGCCCATCACCCTGCGGATCCTCGCCGCGTTCCGGGACCTGGCCGCGCGCGAAGGCACCCCCGTCTATGCGGCGGCCGGCGCTCCGGCCAAGGCGTGACGCGCGTCCAGGCGCCTACGGCGTGAGCCAGGACGCTGCTGTCGCGGCCTGATGCGGCGGCCGGTCACCAGCCGCCGGGTCTACACCGGGCGGCACATCTCGCTTCGGCTCGATGAGATCGAGTTCCCCAACCGGCACCGGGTCGTCTACGAGATCGTCGAACATCGAGGCGCCGCGGCCATGGTCGCCCTCACCGGCGACCGGCGGCTGCTGCTGGTCCGCCAGTTCCGCCCCGCGGTAGGCGACGAGCTCCTCGAGATCCCCGCGGGAACCATCGAGGAGGGGGAAACTCCCGAGGCGTGCGCGCGCCGCGAGCTGGCGGAGGAAGTGGGGCACGCCGCCGGCCGCTGGGAACGGCTCATCTCATACTACCCGTCGCCCGGGGTGCTCTCGGAGCAGCTGCACGTCTTCCTCGCCGAGGACCTCCATCCGGCGCCGGCGCCGCGCGAGGAGGAGGACCTGCGCTTGGAATCGCTGCCGCTCGCGGACGCGTACCGCCGGATCGCCGCGGGGGAGATTCGAGATGCCAAGTCGATCATCGGCATCACCCTGGCCTGGGAACGCTTCGGGCCGGCGGGGTGACCATCCGGCGCGTTCTCGTCATCGTCCTCGATAGTTGCGGAGTCGGCGAGCTGCCGGACGCGGCGGAGTGGGGGGATGCCGGGTCGAGTACGCTGCCCCACACGGCGGCGGCCTGCGGCGGGCTGCGGCTCCCGGCGATGGGCCGTCTCGGGCTGGGGCGGATCGTCCCGGTCGAAGGCGTTCCGCCGGATCCGGCGCCGGCCGGAGCCTTCGGGAAAATGGCTGAAACCTCCCGTGGGAAGGACAGCACGACAGGGCACTGGGAGCTGATGGGGCTCGTCCTCGACCGGCCCTTTCCCACCTACCCGCACGGGTTCCCGCCTGAGGTGATCGAGCCGTTCGAGGCGCGGGTCGGCCGCCGGGTGTTGGGCAACCGGCCGGCCTCCGGCACGGAGATCATCAAGGAGCTGGGCGAGGAGCACCTGCGCACCGGCCGCCCAATCGTCTACACGTCCGCGGACAGCGTCTTCCAGATCGCCGCGCACGAGGATCGCATTCCCGTCGAGGAGCTGTACCGGTACTGCCTCATCGCCCGCGAGATCCTCACCGGGCCGCACGGCGTGGGCCGCGTGATCGCGCGGCCGTTTATCGGTCCCCCGGGGGGGTTCGTTCGCACCGACCGCCGGCGGGACTTTTCGCTGCCACCCCCGCGGCCCACGGTGCTGGACCGGCTCCACGCCGCCGGGGTGCCGGTGCTGGCGGTCGGCAAGATCGCCGACCTCTTCGCGGGCCGGGGGATCACGGAAGCCATCCACACCCACAACGATATGGACGGGATGGCCCAGACCCTGCGGGCAATCGGGCACCGCAACAACCCGCGCGGGTACGGCGACGACCTCGAGCAGATCGACCGGGAGGTGGCGAAGGTGGTCGCCGGGCTCGGCCCGGAGGACCTGCTGATCATCACGGCGGATCATGGAAACGACCCCACCACGTCCGGCACGGACCACAGCCGGGAATACGTGCCGCTCTTGGTGGCCGGCCTCCGGGTCCGCGGCGGGAGGGATCTGGGAACCCGCCGGACGTTTGCCGATGTCGGCGCCACCGTGGCCGAGGCGATGGGGGTGCCGCTTCCCGAGGCCGGGACGAGCGTGCTCCGCGAGGTGGGGGCGGTGTGACGGAACGGGCGCGGATCGAGGAGGCGGTCGCCGCCATCCGGCGCCGGACGGCTGCGGCGCCGGAGATCGGGGTGATATTGGGGAGCGGGCTCGGCGCGCTCGCCGATGGGGCGGAGGCGCCCGCGGCGCTGGCGTATGCGGAGATCCCGCATTTCCCCGTCTCGACCGCCGCGGGTCACCGCGGCCGGCTCGTCCTCGGGCGCCTCGAGGGCAGGCAGGTCGCCCTGATGCAGGGACGCGTTCACGTCTACGAAGGATACACGGCGACCCAGGTGGCCTTTCCCGTGCGGGTGCTGGCGGCGCTCGGCGCGAGGATGCTCGTCGTCACCAACGCCGCGGGGGGCATCAACCGGGATTTCCAGGCGGGGGATCTCATGATCATCCGGGACCACATCAACTTCTCCGGGACCAACCCGCTGATCGGGCCCAATGAGGACGCCCTCGGGCCGCGCTTTCCCGACATGTCCCGCGCCTACGACCCGCAGCTCGCGGCCCTCGCGGTCTCGGTGGCGCGCGATGCCGGTGTCCCGGTCCGCCAGGGCATCTACGTCGGGGTCAGCGGCCCGTCCTATGAGACCCCCGCCGAACTGGACATGATGGCCCGATGGGGCGCGGACGCCGTCGGCATGTCGACCGTGCCGGAGGTCATCGCGGCCAGGCACGCCGGGGCGAGGGTCCTCGGACTGTCGGCGATCACCAATGTGGTGACCGCAGCGGAGCCGCCCACCCATGAGGCGGTGCTCCAGGCCGCCCGGGCGCTCGAGCCCCGGTTTATCCGGCTCGTGCGGGGAATCCTCAGGGCCCTGGCCGGCTGACGGCTCACGGAGGACACCGGTGCGCGCGTACGACCTGATCCAGAAGAAGCGCAACGGCGGGGAGCTCTCGGAGGCGGAGGTCCGCTGGCTCGTCGCGGGGTTCGTGCATGGGGAGATTCCCGACGCCCAGATGGCCGCGTTTCTCATGGCCGTCTACTTCCGGGGAATGAGCGCGGCCGAGACCGCCGCGTTGACCAAGGTCATGGTCGAGAGCGGGGAGACCCTGGACCTGCGCGGGATCCGCGGGCGGACCGTGGACAAGCACAGCACCGGCGGGGTGGGGGACAAGACCTCGCTTGTGCTGGTGCCCCTGGCCGCCAGCTGCGGCGTCCGGGTGGCCAAGCTCTCCGGCCGCGGGCTCGGCCATACGGGCGGCACGCTCGACAAGCTGGAATCGATCCCGGGATTCCGGGTGCAGCTGGCTCCCGCCGAACTGATCGACCAGGTGAACCGGGTCGGGTGCGCCATCGCCGGCCAGTCCGCGCGTCTCGTCCCGGCGGACAAACGGCTCTACGCGCTGCGCGATATCACGGCCACGGTGGAGAGTATCCCGCTGATCGCCAGCTCGGTCATGAGCAAGAAGATCGCCGCGGGGAGCGAGGCGATCGTCCTCGATGTCAAGGCCGGAAGCGGGGCATTCATGAAGACGCCGGCTGCGGCGCGCGCCCTGGCCGAGGCGATGGTCGGGATCGGAGGGGCGGCGGGCCGCCGCACCGTGGCCGTGATCAGCGCGATGGATGAGCCCCTCGGGCGGGCGGTCGGGAACGCGCTCGAAGTCGGCGAGGCGGTCCGGACACTGCGGGGCGATGGGCCGCCGGATCTTCGAGATCTGTGCCTGACCCTGGGGGCGCACATGGTCGTGCTCGCCGGCCTCGCAGACGGTCTGGCGTCGGGACGGCGGCTCCTCGCCGACCGGCTCGCCGGGGGCGAGGCGCTGCGAACATTTCGCGAGATGGTCGTCGCCCAGGGCGGGGATCCCGGGGTGGTGGACCACCCCGAGCGGCTGCCGCAGGCGCCGGCCCAGCGTCCGGTCATCGCCGATGCGGCCGGAACGGTGCTCGCCATCGATGCGGAGGCGATCGGCGGCGCGGCGATGGTGCTCGGCGCGGGGCGCGAGCGGGCCGAGGACCAGATCGATCCGGGAGCGGGGCTCGTGATCGAGCGCAAGATCGGCGACGTGGTGCGGCCCGGGGACGCGCTGGCGGCGATCCACACGAGCCGGGAGGGCGCGGTGGAGGAGGGCCGCCGGCGTGTGCGGGCGGCGTACACGATTGGGCCGGGGGCGCCGCCGCGGGCGCCTGTCGTCTACGAGGTCGTCGCCTAGCCCGGAGGCCGGCCGCCCGCCGTGTCCGTCGGGGGAGCGCTTAGGGGGGATGGGGATGTTCAAGCGAATCGGGGTCGTGGGCAGCGGGCTGATGGGATCGGGCATCGCCGAAGTGTGCGCGCGCGCCGGCTACCAGGTCGTGGTTCGGGAAGTGAGCGAGGAGCTGCTGCGGGCGGGGATGGCGCGGATCGACGGTTCCATGGAGCGGGCGGTGGGCCGCGGGAAGCTGTCCGCCGCGGACCGCGACGCCGCCCGCGCGCGCATCCGGGGCACCACCGTGCTCGGCGACCTGGCCGGGGGCGAGATCATCCTCGAGGCGATCATCGAGAAGATGGACGACAAGAAGCGGCTCTACGCGGAGCTGGATCGGATCTGCCCGCCGGAGACGATCTTTGCGAGCAACACGAGCTCCCTCTCCATCACCGAGATGGCCTCGGCCACCAGGCGGCCG
>VBAN01000067.1 GCA_005882445.1 Candidatus Segetimicrobium genomatis
CCGGCGCCGTGCGGGGACGGGGCCTGGGCGCCGCCGTTCTCGGGCTCCTACAAACAGAAGCCGGTGTCGATCGCGGCCGATTCGGTCAACCTGCTGTCGTGCGCGTGGATCCAGGCCGCGGCGTGCGGGAACCACACCCTGGGCGCGGACAACTGGGCGGTGGGAACGCTCCAGCCAGACGACACTCACAGCACCATCTGCATCGGCGGCGCCTTCACCTTTGGCTGCCTCGCCAATCCAACGATCATCAACGCGGCCCTCTTCGCAGGCACGGATCAGACCTGGTGCCCGTCGAACCACAACGGAACCGGCTGCGATAACGGGGACGCGAACTTTACGTACTATAGCGGCGGGCTTGAGAACTATCTGAGGATGGCCGAGGATTGGAGCTACGCACAACCGATCCAAAACTTGTGGTACCAGGGTTCCTTCGTCTCGAGCGGCACGCCGAACCACACCTGCTTCGCGTACATTTCCCAGCTCGTGGCGGTCGCCAACGATCCCCTGTGGACCTGCACCCTGAACGCGCAACAGG
Source organism: Candidatus Segetimicrobium genomatis (assembly GCA_005882445.1). GTDB lineage: Bacteria > Sysuimicrobiota > Sysuimicrobiia > Sysuimicrobiales > Segetimicrobiaceae > Segetimicrobium. The sequence continues at coordinate 536 of VBAN01000067.1, forward strand.
GGTTCTCCGGCTTTGGCGCGGTGCGCCGCAACGCGCCGGCCCGGCGCTTCTTCTATGACCGGAGCTTCGACAACACGAATTACCTGCCCCCGCTGACGCCGCGGTTCGTGTACCTGCAGCTGGTGTTCTTCACGCAGAACTTCAAGTAAGGCCATCCCCTCGCGCGGCGCCCGAGCGTCCCGCCGTCTTCGGGGGCGAGGAGGATTGCCGTTTCCCGCCGCGCAAATACCGCCGGGATGTCGGATGACGCGGCCCGGCCGGCCCCGGCTCCGTGCCTCGTGTTCGTGCACGGCGCGGGAGCAACCGGCGACACCTGGGAGCTCCAGCGCCTCGCCTTCCCGGCCGCTGTGGCTGTGGACCTGCCCGGCCACCGCGGCGCAGGAGCGGGCCGTCGCCGGATCGAGGACTACGCCGCCTGGCTGCGCGGTACGGTGGACGAGCAGGGCTGGCGTCCCGCGGTGCTCGCCGGCCACTCGATGGGGGGCGCGATCGCGCTCGCCTACGCGCTGGCCTTCCCCGAGGACTTGGCGGGGATCGTGCTCATCGCCACGGGGGCCCGGCTCCGGGTCGCCCCGGCCATTCTGAACGGCCTCCAGACCGATTATCCCGGCACGGTGGATCTGATGATCAGGCAATTTCTCGCCCCGGGCGCCGACCCTCGGCTCGCCGCGCGCCTTGGGGCGGCGATGCTGGCGGTGCCCGCCGGCGTCACGGTGGGCGATTTTCAGGCGTGCGATGCGTTCGACGGCATGGCCCGGCTCGGGGAGATCCGGATCCCTGCGCTGGTGATCGGTGGGAGCGAGGACCAGATGACGCCGCCGAAGTACGCGGACTACCTGGACGCCCACCTGCCGAGGGCGCGGCGCGTTCGGATCGAGGGTGCGGGGCATATGGTGCACGTCGAGCGGCCCCGCGAGGTCAATGAGGCGATTCGC
>VBAN01000064.1:0-4370 GCA_005882445.1 Candidatus Segetimicrobium genomatis
AGCGGATCGTCTACCCCAACATTCTGGAGAACACCGTGCAGCGGGAAATGCTGGGGCGCGGTGACGCGGACATCGCCTGGGACCTGTCGGCGGCCCAGCTCGATGCCCTCAAGCATGAACCGCGCTTTTACGTCATGCAGACCCCGGATCTGGCGATGCAGTACCTGGGGATGGATGTGAAGAACGTGCCGGCGTTTGGAAAGGCGGAGGTCCGGCGCGCGGTCAAATACGCGATCGACTACGACGGCATCATTGGCGACCTCTTGAACGGGAACGGCGCGCCGCTGCAGGGGGTGATCCCGAAGGGATTGTTCGGGTATGAGCCGACGCTCTGGTTCAAGCACGACCCGGCCCGGGCGAAGAGCCTGCTCGCGGAGGCGGGGTTCGGCAGCGGGTTCACGGCCGAACTGCTGACGGGGACCGGGTCGGCGGCGGGCGGCATCTCGTCGGGGGACCTGGCCGCCAAGGTCAAGAACGACCTGGGGGCGGTCGGCATCACGATCAACGTCCGCCAGGTGGCCCAGAGCGAGCTCCTGAAGGCCTACCGCGGCCAGCAATCCCAGATGGTGATGCTCTCCTGGTTCGTGGACTACCCCGATCCCGACGACTTTGCCAAGCCGTTCGGCGACTATACGCAGAAGTCGCTGGCGTGGCGGCTGCAGTACTATAACGACCCGCTGGTGAAGCTCGTGGGCCAGGCCGCGGAGATGCAGAACACGCCCGAGCGCGGGGCGATCTACAAGAGGGTCAACGAGACGATGGCCCAGGACGGTCCGTTCGCCATCCTCTACCAGCCGGTGCTCTCGCTGGGGGTCTCGAAGCGGATCCAGAACCTCCTGTTCGACCCGGTGAACTTCATCGACTTCCTGTCGTTGACCAAGCAATAAGGCCGGCAGGGTCGGGATGGGGGCAGGGCAGGGGCGCCGCCTGCCCCCGCTCGGGTTTGGGTGAGCGATGAACCTGCTCCGCTACGTGGCGCGCAGGGCCGGCCTGACGGTGTTCGTTGTCTTCGGGATCACGTTGATCACGTTCGTGATCTCCCACGTGGTCCCGGCAGACCCCGTGGTTTCCTACCTCGGAGAGCACGCGCCGCCGGATCTGGTCGAGAAGGTGCGCCACCAGATGGGGCTCGACCGGCCGCGTCATATTCAATACCTGTTCTATCTCCGAGACCTGATCCACGGCAACCTCGGCATCTCGATCATGGACAACCGTCCGGTGAGCCGGGACCTGGCGCAGTACCTCCCGGCCACGGTGGAGCTCTCCACGGCCGCGATGGTTGTCGCGATCCTGATCGGGGTGCCCACCGGGGTGGTCTCCGCGCTGTACAAGGACCGGTGGCCCGATCAGGTCGCGCGGGTGTTCGCCCTCGGCGGGACGTCGCTGCCGGTGTTCTACGTCGCGCTCCTGCTCCTGGGGCTCCTCTACTCCCGCCTGGGGATCCTCCCGGGGCCCGGCCAGCTCGGGATTTACACGCCGCCGCCGCCGCACATCACGGGGATGGTGGCGGTCGACGCGCTGCTCTCGGGCAGCTGGGCGACCCTCGGCGACGCGCTGCAGCATCTCCTCCTGCCCGCCTTCGTCCTCGGCTATTACTCCGCCGGCCTCATCACGCGGATGACGCGCGGCAGCATGCTCGAGGTCCTGCGCCAGGACTATGTGCGCACCGCCCGCGCGAAAGGAGTGGCCGAGCCGCGGGTGGTGCTGCGGCACGCCCTGCGAAACGCGCTCCTGCCGACGGTGACCGTGATCGGGCTCGTCTACGGGGGCCTGCTCTCGGGCGCGGTGCTGACCGAGACGATTTTTTCCTGGCCCGGCCTGGGCCGCTACGTCACCAACTCCATGATCAGCGTCGACATCCCGGCCGTCCTCGGCGTGACGCTGGTGATCGCGCTGATCTATTCGGTCGCCAACCTGATCGTCGACGTCCTGTACGCCTACCTGGATCCGCAGATCCGGTACACGTAACGGCCGTTCGAGGCGCAGCCACGGACCTCATCTGGCAGGCGGTGCGGCGAAGCCCGCTGACGATGGCCGGCGGGATCATCGTCGCCTGCTTCCTCGTGATTGCGCTCGCCGGGCCGGTCCTGGCCCCCCACGACCCGCTGGCCCAGGACCTGGGGCGGCGCCTCAGCGGTCCCACCCGCGATTACCCATTCGGCAGGGACTCGCTGGGCAGGGACGTGTTCACCCGCGTTATCTACGGCGCGCGGATCTCCCTGGTCTCGGGAACCGCGGTGGTCCTGGTGGCGACGGCCTTCGGGATCGTGACCGGCATGCTGGCCGGGTGGAACGGGGGGTGGTGGGACGAGTCGCTGATGCGGATCACCGACATGTTCCTGGCGTTTCCGAGCCTGATCCTGGCGATGGCGATCTCCGCCATCCTCCGCCCCAACCTCACCAACGCGCTGCTGGCGATCGCGGTCACATCGTGGCCCGCGTATGCGCGGATCGCCCGAGCCCAGGTCCTCACCCTGCGCACCCGGGACTACGTCGAGGCGGCCCGGGCGGAGGGGGCGACCGACGCGGCGATCCTGACACGCCACCTGATCCCCAACGCCGTGGCGCCCATCCTGGTGCAGGCCACGGTCGACATCGGCAACATCATCCTGATTTCGGCGGGCCTGTCGTTCATCGGATTCGGCGCCCAGCCTCCCACGCCCGAGTGGGGGGTGATGGTCTCGGAGGGGCGCCGGTTCCTGATGGACCAGTGGTGGATCGCGACGTTTCCCGCGATCGCCATTCTGTTCCTGGTGCTGGGCTTCAACCTCGTCGGGGACGGGGTGCGGGATCTGCTCGATCCGCGCCTGCGGAAGCTCTAGCGGAGGCGCGTGGCGCTAGTACACACTGTGATGCGCCAGCCGCGCGTCCTCGAGCGTTTCGTTCGCCTTGAGCCCGCTATACACCATGACAAAGGGCAGCAGGATGCCGCCGGAGAGCATGAGCAGGCAGGTGAGGATGACGGTGTAGACCCAGAGTCCCTCGAACAAATACCAGATCGGCCCCAGGAAAAACGCGCCCCAGTTCCACCCCAGTTTGGGCGGCGTCGCGCGGCCGCTGAGGTCGCGCTCGACGGCGGCCCCCGGACCGTGCGCCGCCGGGTCGCGCGGGTAGGACGCCAGCGCCCGCGCAAGCCAGATCGCCAGCGTCAGCAGGCCAATCATGATGAGGATCAGGATGATCGTGGTCGTCGTGCCCATCCGCGCGCTCACCTCGGGTCGTGCAACGGCCGTCCACGCGGTAATTCGCCGGCCGATGGCGAATCTCCTCACGGGGGACGGCCCGGCCTCCGGGCTCGGCCGAGGCCGGACTGCACGCGGGGCAGGTCGTCCGGGAGAGGCAGAATCGCAAGCGCAGACCATCGGAGGTGCGAGATGGGCGATCGGGATTTTTCCGGTAAGGGCGTCCTCGTCACCGGCGCCGGCAGCGGGATCGGCCGGGGGATCGCCGCGGCCTTCACGCGGGAGGGGGCCGCAGTTGCCGTGGTCGATCTCCACCGGGACCGGGCGGAGGAGACCGTCCGGGTGCTCAACGGCGGCCCGGGGCGGGCCGTTGCCGTGCCCGGGGACATTCGCACGGCCGAGGGGGTCGATCGGATCGTCGAGGAAGCGACCCGGCACCTCGGCCACGTGGACGTTCTGGTCAATGACGCGGCCATCTACCCCAACTGCCCGGTCGTCGAGATGCCCGAGGACCAGTGGGACGATGTGCTGGACACCAACCTGAAGGGGACCTTCCTGATGTCCCGCGCGGTGGCCCGAAGCATGATCGCCCGGGGCCAGGGCGGACAGATCGTGAACATCGCCTCGGGCGCCTACAAGTCGGCGCGCCGGGGCGCCTCGCATTACTGCGCGTCCAAAGCGGCGATCGTCATGTTCAGCAAGGTGCTCGCGCAGGAACTCGCCGAGCACCGGATCCATGTCAACGTCGTCTCGCCGGGCCTGATCGATGTGGGGCGCCGGGCCGACGTGAACCCGCGCTACCGGGAGACGCTGATGACGACGATCCCGTGGGGGCGGATGGGCCAGCCGTCGGAGATCGCCGACGCCGTGCTGTTCCTGGCTTCGCCGCGGGCCGAGTACATCACCGGAACGGTGCTGGATGTGGACGGCGGCTCGAGCGCCGGCCGGTTCTTCCTGCCCTACAGCCGGGGGTAGGGTCGCAGCGCGCTCGGGCGCGGCGGCCGGGCGCACCCGGCGTCGCGGCGTGATGGGAGGGGGATGGCATGATCCGCATCGGGATTATGATCGAAGGGCAGGAGGGGCTGACCTGGGTCCGGTGGCGGCGCATTGCCGAGACGGTGGACACCCTGGGCTTCGAGTCGCTCTGGCGGTCGGACCATCTGTTCTCGCTCTTCGACGTGCCGGACC
>VBAN01000064.1:4444-5542 GCA_005882445.1 Candidatus Segetimicrobium genomatis
TGCTCGCGCGTCAGGCGGCGGCCGTGGATGAATTGTCCGGAGGCCGCCTGGAGCTCGGCGTCGGAGCAGGCTGGCACGACCGCGAGCACCAGGCCTTCGGGATCCCCTACCCGCCCGTGGGCGAGCGGATCCGACGGCTGGACGAGGCCGTCCGCGTCATCCGAGCGCTCTGGCAGGATGGCCCCGCCCAATTCACCGGACGGTACTATCGCCTCGACGGGGCCGTCGGATGGCCGAAGCCCGTTCAGCGCCCGCGGATCCCCCTGATCATCGGCGGCAAAGGGCCGCGCGTTCTGGAGGTCGTCGCCAAACACGCGGACGAATGGAACTGCGGCGGCAGCCGGCCCCCGGCCGATGTCCGCGCCAAGACGGAGATCCTGGTGGCGGCATGCGGAAAGATCGGGCGCGACCCGAAGACCATCCGCCGGTCGTGGATGGGCGCGTTCCTGATCGGAGAGAACGGCGCGGCGTTGGAGCGGCGCGCCCGCAAGATCCAGGAGGTCCTCCCGCGGTGGCGGTCCACGCCCGCCGCCGCGGTCCCCGCCGCCCTCCGGAAGGAGGGGTGGCTGGTGGGCTCGCCCGAGGAGATCGTCGGGCAGATCCGCGACCTCAACGCGGAGGGGATGGAGCGGTACATGCTGCAGTTCTTCGATCAGGAAGACATGGACGCGCTCCATCTGCTGGCGCGGGAGGTGGTCATGCGGGTCACCTAGGCCGCGCCGCATGCGCCCGGACCTCCGCACACGGCCCCGGCTCGTTGACAGGGGGCGGTCGCGCTCCTGAACTCACAGAGGACTGGGGAGGTACCCAAGCGGCCAAAGGGGGCTGACTGTAGATCAGCTGGCGGAATGCCTTCAGAGGTTCGAATCCTCTCCTCCCCACCACAAGAGTTCTGGCACGTCGGCTCTTCGATCTTCGCTCCGCATGCCGTGCGCGGCGCCCCGTCTCACGCGCCACACCCGGTTCGGTCTATCCTATGCGCATTTGGGGCATCTACTGAGCAAGACGGAGCCCGTTTGGGGCGCATTCCGTCTACTTGGTCGTGGGCCCCGCGTGCTGCGGCCGGCCCACTGGGTGGGGGATCTTCCTGGACGTCTC
>VBAN01000065.1 GCA_005882445.1 Candidatus Segetimicrobium genomatis
GGAGGCCGGGCGCGCTGAGGGCGCGGAGCGCGTGCAGGTGCAGCAGGCCCATCACGCCCAGTCCGATGACCAGGACGCCGTCCCCCTCCCGCACGCGCGCCCGGCGCACGGATTTCACCACGCACGCCAGCGGCTCGACGAAGGTCGCGGCGTCGTCGGAGAGGCCCTCGGGCAGCCGCACGACATCCACCGCCACCGCGGGCGCCTGCACGATCGCGTGCGTCGCGAGGCCGCCGGGCAGCAGGCGCCGCGGCCGCCACGTCGCGCAGTGCACGAAGTCGCCCCGCTTGCAGACGCGGCACGTGAGGCAGGGCGCGTGGTGGTGCACAAACACGCGATCCCCGGGCCGGAAGGCCACACCATCGGCGGCTTCGACCACCTCGCCGACCGGTTCGTGGCCCAGGGGCACAGGCGCCTTGCGGGCCATGTACCAGTCCATGACTTCGCCCGGGCAGAGGCCGCAGGCCCTGATGCGGACCAGCATCTCGCCCCGGCCGAGCGGCGGCAGCGGCACTTCCTCGATCCGGAGATCGCCGGGGGCGTAATAGACCGCCGCCGTGGCGGTGGTGGGGCGCCCTAGCGCCATTGGGACCCATCCCCCCTCCGGGGGCTCCAAACCGGAGAGGGGTCAACGGCAAGCAGAGGTTGCGGCAGGATCGCGTACTTGGACCCCGCGCCCCGGTCGAGATCGTGAAAGACCTCAACGATCGCGTCGAGCGGGCGCGCCGCGGTGATGAGATCGCCCGGCCGGAACGTCCCCGAGGCGAGCAGCTGCAGGGCTTCGAGCACGTCCGCGGTGCAATAGTGAAACGCCCCGATCAGATCGACCTCGCCATAGTGCAGGCGCGTGGCGTCGAACTCCACCGCCGTTTCGCCCGGGAGTCCCCCGAACAACAGCACCCGGCCCCCGCCGGCGACCCACGACGGCGCCGCCTTCCAGACGTCGGCCGCCCCGGTGCACTCGATGATGAGGTCGGGGCCGCCGCGCCAGTGGGACCGCAGCGCCTCGCCCGGATCGCCCCCGGCGGCGATCGTGTGTGAGGCTCCGGCCTGCGCGGCCAGGGCCAGGGCAGCAGGCCGCCGGCCCACGGCGACCACCTCGTGGCCGCGGCGGACGGCTTCGCGGACGTGCAGCAGCCCGATCGGACCGACGCCGACGACCGCCACCCGCGCCCCGGCGACCGGCCCCAGGCGCCGCCACCCGTGCACGACGCAGGCCAGCGGCTCGAGGAACGCGGCCTCGATGTAGGACAGGGTCGCGGGCTTGGGAAACAGGTGCCGCCGAACGATGCGCGCCGGGAGGCGCGCCGCCTCACCATAAGCCCCGACGGCGATCTCGCGGTGGGCATGAAGACGACCGCCTGGCCCACCGCGAATCCCCGAACCTCTTCGCCCACGCCGGCAATGTCCCCGGCGGCCTCGTGGCCGAAGGGACCGAAGGGCAGTCGGGGATGGCCGCGCCGGTAGGTCTTGAGGTCGGTGCCGCAGGTCAGCGCGGCCCGAATCCGGACGACGACTTCGCCGCGGCCGGGGACGGGAACCGGAACGTCCGCCAGGTCCAGCGCTCGGGGGGCGCGCAGGACCGCCTGCCGCATGGTTCGCTGGGTCTCCATGCTTCGGGTGGCCTTCGGCGGATGGCTATCCCTTCCTGCTCGCCGTTCCTGACCCGAGCGCGGCCTCGTTCGTGCAGGGGGCCGCGCCCGCCCCCTCGAAAGGGCTCCTGGATGCCCGACCGGCGGCGACGCCGGCCCGACCGACCCCACCCCCGACGCGCCGGAGTGCGCAAGCGCCGGTGCGATCCCCAGGAGGTCAATGAGACGATGCGGGAGACAATCAAAGCGC
>VBAN01000066.1 GCA_005882445.1 Candidatus Segetimicrobium genomatis
CTGATCGGTGCACGGCAGCGCCGGCAGCGTCCCCCGAGGAGCGCGAAGCTCAGGAGCGGGATATTGTCGTACCAGCGAATCGGGGCCTGACAGTGGGGGCAGTGCGACCCCGGCCACACCACCGATTCACGGCGCGGCAGCCGGTAGATGCACACATTGACGAAACTCCCAACGATGAGCCCCACTGCGAACGCGACGATCCCCATGGTCGGACAGGTCAGCTGCGCCGGCCCACGACGAGGCGGACGGCGATCGTGGTGCTCCTACGGAGGCGGGCAGATCGTGGCCGGCTTGTACCCCCGGTCGAATGCCTGCCACTTGATCAGGAAGAACGCCGGGTGCTCGATGGCCGGAAGGGAAGAACACGAGTACTGGTACAGGAGCTTGGTGTCCTGGTCGCCGATCACGTAGTAGTCCGCCGGGTTGAACTTCTTCTTGGTCGGGCCGGTCGAACCGGCGGCCCCGGTGGCCGGGCTCGGTTGGCCGGCGGGAGGGCGCCGCTGGCGGTGCGGAGGGCGAGACCCCGCCGCCGCCCTTGGGCAGCGGGGCTCCACCATTCGCGATGCCCTGCTTCTGGGCCAAGATGATCAGCTTCTCCGCCGCCCGCCAGCCTTTCTGGTCGTCGCTGAGCGCGCCGACCAACCCGCCGAGGCCGAAGAGCTGGCTCGTGCCCCGGGTCGGGTAGGCGGTCGCCAGCAACTGCCACGCGGCGAGGTAATTATCGTCGATTTTCACCGCGCGCTCGAGCTCGGCGACGGATTTGTCGAGGTACCCGTCCCCATAGGGGATCAGCATGTTCCGGTGCTGCAGCGAGGCTTCCCAGTAGGCGACCCCGAGCCAGTAGTGGGCCTCGGCGTCCCGGGGGTTGGCCGCCGCGGCCTTCTGGTAGACCTGGATCGAGCGCGTGAAGGCGGCTTCCGTGAGCGGGATCTTCGTCAGATCGAACTGCGGCAGGGCCGCGGTGGCCCGCGCAGCCGTGAGGCCGAATGTGCGGTGTGATCACGAAGATCACCTCATTGTCGATCTTGTCATTGGACGTGTTCCTGAACAGCCACCCCAGGATGGGGATGTCCCCCAGGAGGGGCACCTTGACCGTGGTCTCTATCTCGTTCTTCTGGATGAGACCGGCCAGCACGATCGGCGTGCCGTCCTTCACGGTCACCGAGGAATCAGCTTCGCGGGTGGCGATGGTCGGCGGCACGCCCGGGGACGGCGGCGTCTTGATGCTGCTCACTTCCGGGTGCATCTTCAGCGTCACGAACCCGTCGGTGCCGATGTGCGGCGTGACCTCCAGCTGGACCCCGGCCTCGATGATGATCACCGAGGGCACGCCCTGCGCGTTGACGACCTGGAACGGGATCTTGTCGCCGATGTTCATCTTCGCCGTCTCGCCATCGCGGACCGCCAGACGAGGGTTGGCCAGGAGCTTCGACTTGTTTTGCGTGACGAGGTTGTTAATCGTGAATATGAGCG
>VBAN01000342.1 GCA_005882445.1 Candidatus Segetimicrobium genomatis
CGTCTCCCGGGCTATCTGCCGCGGATGCTTGGGGAGCTCCTCCGGCGCCGCCGGGTGTTCGAATACTGGGCCAACGCCGCCTGCGTCATTCCCGTAGAAGACTACCCGATCTTCGAGGGCACCCGCCGGCGGTATCGCACGCGCCTGGCCCCGGACCTGACCGCGCTGCGCCCCGTCGTCCGGCGGATCTTCTCGGACATCGCCGCCCACGGACCTCTGGCCGCCCGCGGCTTTGTCTCGGACCATCGCGTCCGCGGCGCCTGGGACCTCGGCGACCCCAAGACCAAGGCGACGTCGCATGCGCTCAGCCTCCTGCTGAAGACCGGGGACCTTCTCGTCGTGAAGCGCGAGGGGCTGGAACGGTACTTCGATCTGCCGGAGCGAGCGGTGCCGGGCGCCCTGCTGCGGCAGGCCCGCGCGATCAGCGCGCACGATGCGGACGCGTTGATGCTCGAGAAATACCTCAGGGCGTACCGCCTGTTCGACGCGGGTGACCCTCGGTTCGGATGGCAGGGGATGTCGGTGGCCGTCCGCCGCCATACCCTGCAGCGCCAGGTTCGTGCAGGCGGCGTCGTGCCGCTCCTGATCGACGGCGTCAGACGGCAGTATTTCGTGAGGGCCGGCGACGTGGACGACCTTCGGCGGGGCGAGCGGTCCGCGGGAACGCAGCCAGTCCGGGGGGACGACCCCCCCATGCGCTTCCTTGCGCCGCTGGACAATCTCCTGTGGCGCCGCAGCCGGCTCCAGGACCTCTTCCGATTCGAGTACACGTGGGAAGTCTACCTGCCCCCGCGGAAGAGGCGCTACGGCCACTATGCGATGCCGATCCTCTTCGGCGATCGGCTGATCGGCCGCCTCGACCCGCACCTGGACAGGGAGGAGCGGCGGCTGATCATCAGGCTCCTGCACCTGGAGCCGCAGGTGCGGCCGACAGGGCGGCTGCGCCGCGCCCTCCGCGCGGCCCTGGAGTCGTTTGCCCGCTTCCACGGCGCGGCAGGCTTGGAGATCGGCCGCACGGTTCCGGCCGGTCTGCGACTCTAGGCCCGCGGCGAAGGCTCCATCAGCCGGCCCGAAGGCCCCCCACCCTCTCCTTCGGCCGTCGACTGATCAGGAGGACCGCAGCGTTCATCCCAACCATTGAGGATTGTGGACGGTCCCATCGAACGTGTGCGTCGTCTTGTACAACTCGTAGCGTCCGCGGCGCGCGGCCTCGGCCGTCTTCGCCAGCAGGGCGTCGACCTCGCTCGAGTCCATCGGCCGGAAACTCCGCGCCGCGCCGAGCGCCTGCTCAAGGATCGGCATCGAGTCGCATCCGGTGATCACGACGCTGGTCGGCAGGCTCATCGCGTAATGCAGGCATTCCACCGGTGTCACGGTTTTGCTCTCGAGGATGACGTGGTCGCCCATCGGCTTCATCCCGAGTACCCCGATCCCGTCTCGCACGAGCACCGGCAGGACGTGCCGCTCGAAGCTGTCGTAGTGGGCGTCCATCGCGTTGAGCGGCATCTGCACCGCGTCGAAACGGAAGCGGTGACCCGCAGCCACCTCGAGCATCTTCAGGTGGATCTTGGGGCTCTTGTGCCCGGTGAAACCGATGTAGCTTCCATCGCCCCTCCCGCCGCAAAAATACGCTCGGGATCGTCCATCCGGATAATTTCGTGGAACTGCAGGAGGTCGACGCGGTCGGTCTCGAGCCGGCGGAGCGATTCTTCGATCTGCCGCGCCGCCGTGTTCCGATCGCGCCCGTCGATCTTGGTCATCAGAAACGCGCGCTGCCGATACCCGTCGCGCAGCGCCTTGCCCATGCGGACCTCGCTCTGCCCGCCGTTGTAATCCCAGCAGTTGTCGAGAAAGGTGATTCCGCCGTCGATCGCGGCGCGGATGAGGCGAACGCTGTCCGGCTCCCGGAGCTCCGGCTTGCCGATGTGAAATCCGCCGAGCCCGATCGCGGAGACGCGTTCCCCCGTGCGGCCGAGCACGCGGTGAGGAACCTGACCTGCCCCTTCCGCCCCCGGCGTGGACGACGGGAGGCCTGCCGGGATCGAGGCGGCGGCGATTCCCAGGAATTGCCTGCGGGTCATCGCGGAATCGTTCGACGTCACATCCGGTCGTCGCCTGCGTGGGAAAGCTTCGGGGGTCGGACCCGGCCGTGTGTCGCGCCGAGTCCGGCCCCCGGAGGCACTTATGCGAGTACGCTGAACGTTCGCACCCGCTTGGGGCTAGGGCTTCTTCTCTCCCTTTCCACCGCCGCCCCACTTGGGATCCATGCGCGGGGGCTGATTGGGGGCTTTGGCCGGCTGCTGTTGCTGCTCGGGGCTCTTCCAGGGATCTCTCGTCCCACCACCACCGACGGGAGTGCTCTCCCCACCCCAACGCTGTCCCTCTGCCGGACGCGAACTCTTCGCGTGTATAGGGTCGTTGGCCATCTTGGTCGTGTGCTCCTGCTTTTGCTTATCGTTCTGGGCTTCGTAACCACACGCGGCACATTTCCAATATGCCATCTGACCTTCCCTCCCTGTCATTTTTCTCTCTCCACTCTCTTTGCCCCATCCGCCGGGCTTTCAAACCTCCCTTCCGGGCCCCGCATGGCCACCTAACCCGGATCCAATTGTGGCATGAAGAATTCATCGATAAGATCTACGCTGGTCAGATGCGCAACCGATCGTCGAGGTTGACTCACCGAGCATGGGACACGACCACCCGAAGGTCTTTTTACCCCATCCGCCGTGTGTTCAGACATTCCGTTGCAAGATCTCCGTGGAGGCCGTCGGCCCGCGATTCCCGGATGTCCGTGTTCTGGGATGGGGCGCCCGTCGGGGCGCCCCCGTCGGCCTAGAAGAAGTTGAACGCGTTGCGGAGGTCGCCGGCGCCGGCATCCCGGCTGCCCAAGGGCGGGAGGTTCCACCGCCGCTCGATCAACCGGAGGATCGCGGTCGTATCGTACCGGGTGTGGTCGACAAAGCGCCGTTTCGCGTACGGGGAGATGACGATGGTCGGGACGCGGGAGCCGGGCCCCCAGCGGTCCCCCTTCGGCGGCGGGACGTGGTCCCAGCGGCCGCCGTGCTCATCGTAGGTGATAATGATCGCCGAGTCGGCCCAGAAGGAACTCTGCATCACAGCGGCGACCAGCTCGATGGTATGCCGCTGCCCGCGGAGCAAGTCCGCGTACCCGGGGTGCACGTTGTCGGGGCCGAGTAACTTGACGAAGGCAACGGCCGGCAGCCTGCCCGCCTTGAGGGCCGCCCAGAGGTCCTGCTCGTCTCTGCGGTGCCGGGCGCGGCCGGGCGTGCCGTCCGCGTACNCGTGCCGTCCGCGTACCTGGCAAAGTACGCGAACGCCTGATGGTGGAACTGGAAGAGTGGATCGGGGCGCCCTGCGAGCGCGTCGTTCCAGCCGCCCGAATACCAGGCCCAGGAGATCCCCTTCTCGTCCAACCGGTCGCCGATCGTCGGCATGGTCTGGTTGGGCAGGAGCCGGGCGGGATCGGTGACGCCGGCGGGGTGCGGCGTGTTGATCGTGTAGGCGGTGTTGACGGCGTAGCCGTCCGGCGTCACGATGCCGTCCTTGACCATCACGCCGCCGGGGTCCAGTTGCACTTTGACGGCGTCGGGCGCGTCGGGCCACAGCGGCGTGCACGCGCAGACCAACCAGAAGTGGTTCAGGAACGAACCGCCGAAGGCGGCGTGGAAGAAGTTGTCGGCGAGAACGTACCGCTGGGCGAGCGTGCCTTCCGGCAGACTCGTGGTGTCGTAGCGGCTCATCACCAGACCGGCGGCGTCGCTCCACGCGATGAACTTGTCCATCTTCCCGCCGTCGATCTGGTACTGCTCCTGGAAAAATCGATGGACGAGGTCGCCGGTCCGCTGGTCGGGCCCGACGAAGCGGGCAAGATCGAACGGCCCGACGGGCATGTCTGCGGGGAAGCGCGGGTCGGGGGCAGGAGGCTTCCTCGTGGTGTCGATCGGCTGCGGCAGCGTCGCATACGGCTGCCCGTTCTTGTCCACCTGCCGGAGCGTCTCGCCGGCGTTCGCCACCCCATTGGCTCCCGGGAACGCGCCGTAGAGGCCGTCGAAGCTCCAGTTCTCCTGGTAGATGACGATGATATGGTTGATCTT
>VBAN01000001.1 GCA_005882445.1 Candidatus Segetimicrobium genomatis
TGAAGATGTGCTTGTTGATGTGGTACCGCTCGTCCGCGGGGGTGAGCACCTCGCTCTCGTCGATGAAGTCGACGCCCAGCGCCTCGAGCACCCGCGCCTCGACGAAGTGGCCGATCCGCGCCTTGGCCATCACGGGGATCGTGACCACCTCCATGATCTCCTTGACCTTGAGGGGATCGGCCATTCGGGCCACGCCGCCCTCCGCCCGGATATCGGCCGGCACGCGCTCCAGCGCCATGACCGCGCAGGCGCCGGCGTCTTCGGCGATCTTCGCCTGTTCCGCGGTCGTCACGTCCATGATGACGCCGCCCTTCAGCATCTGGGCCAGACCTCGCTTGAGCTTTACCGTTCCAACGTCCGCCATGTGCACGCCTCCCGTGATTCGAGTCTCCTCAACTCCCGACCCCATTCAGACCCAGTTCCGGCGCGATCCCCCGAAGGGCCGTGATGACGGCGGCGATGTGCTCCTCGAGCGGCAGGCCCATCTCCTCCGCCCTCCGCGCCTTTGACGATATCCTCGCGGCGGACGCCCTTGGCGAACGCCTTGTCCTTCATCTTCTTCTTGACGGACGTCACGTCGACGTCCGCCAGCGCCTTCGTCGGCCTGACCAGCGCCACGGCGATCACGAACCCGCTGAGCTCGTCCGCGGCGAACAGGGCCTTCTCCATCCGTGAGACCCGGGGAACGCCGCTGTAGTCCGCGTGAGACAGGATCGCCCGGCAAAGGCTCTCATCGAGGCCCCGCTCGCGCAACATCCCCACCCCCACGATGGGATGCCCTGCCTCCTGTGAGGGATGCTTCTCGTAGTCCAGGTCGTGGAGGAGACCGGCGAGACCCCAGGCCGCTTCATCCTCGCCGAACCGCCGGGCATACGCCCGCATGACCGCCTCCACCGCCAGCATATGCTTGAGGAGGTTCGGGTTTTTCGTGTGCTCGGTCAGGATCGCCCAGGCCTCATCTCTGGTCATTCAGGCACCACGCATTTCCATGACCACTACTCTCTAGTGTACCTAATAACAGACATTGACGATTACAACAAAAACCGCTACAGTAATTATACGATGCCCCGTAATCTTGTCAATGCACGGCACAAATCAATAGATACACTTAGATACACAGCCATTATGCAGCAAATTTGATGGCAAAATACCCAGCAGGACCGTACGGCAGTCCAGCAACACCCAGACTTCTAGAATAGGGGGCCCCCATGGACATCACCCTGGACCGATCGTCTGAGACCCCCATCTATAAGCAGCTCCACGCCGGAATCGCCGGACGCATCCGGGCTGGAGATTTGACACCGGGAGCGCAGCTCCCGTCTGTGAGGAGCCTGGCCAGAACCCTCCGGGTGAGCCCGATTACTGTCGTTCAAGCCTACAATGCGCTGGCCGCCGAAGGACTCATCGGGGCTTCTGCGGGACGCGGGACGTTCGTCAGAACCGTGTCAGACGATGGCGGGCCGGACCCTGCGCTCCTCCCAACGGACGATTCCGCCGGTGGATCAGAGAGCCGGGACGAGTGGCAATCGTCCATGCCCGTCTACCTGCGGGCGCCCAGGATTTCTTCGCCCGGGACGGAGGTCAGGCACGATCTCGTTGGCCGGGGGGACGCCGGATCCGGGTCTCTTCCCGCTCCGTTCACTCGGCCGGCTCTGGAGCCGTGTGATGGCGCTTGAAGATCCGAGGTTTCTCCAGTACGGGACGCCGCAAGGGGATTTCCACCTACGCTCCTGGATCGCGGAACGCAGCGCATCGATGGGCATCACCGCCCGCCCGGAAGACATCCTCGTGACGTCCGGATCGCAGCAGGCCATTGATCTCATCGCGCGCACGTTTGTGGGGCCTGGGGATTACGTCCTGGTCGAGAGCCCGACCTTCATCACGGCCCTGGACATTCTCGAGGGCCGTGGCGCCAAGCTGCTCAGCGTTCCCTTGGAGGCGGAGGGGCCTCGGGTTGACCAGATCGCCTCGCTGATCGAGCGGTACCGGCCGCGGCTCATGTACACGATCCCGACGGGCCACAATCCCACCGGCATCACCATGGCCGAGGAGCGGCGCCGGCAGCTGGCCTCGCTGGCGCGCCGGCACAACCTGCTCATCCTGGAGGACGACAGCTGCAGCGAATTCGCCTACGATGCGGACGCGCCGCCGGCCGTCAAAGCCTTCGACGCGGGTGGTCACGTCGCGCTCGTGGTGAGCTTCTCGAAGACGGTCATCCCGGGACTGCGGGTCGGGTGTGTGATCGCTCACGGGCCGCTGATGGCCAGGCTCGCTGAATCCAAGTCGCTTGGGGATCGGTTCACGTCTCCGCTGATCCAACGAACGCTCTGGCGGTATCTGTCTGCCCCCCAGTACATGCGGGACCTGACGGGCGCGCGGGAAACCTATCGGCGCAGACGGGATGCGCTTCTCCGGACACTGAAAGAGGTCATGCCGGCCGGCGTCAAGTGGACCCATCCGGCGGCGGGATTCAATCTATGGCTTCACCTGCCAGATGGGATCCGGGCGGCTGAGGCCTTCGAGGAAGGGCTCAAAGAGGGGGTAGCGTGCGCATTGGGCGACCTCTTCCTGCCCCACGAGCCCCCGCCGGCGGGGCTGCGCATCTCGTTCGCCGACAACCCGGAGGAAGTGGCAGCCGAAGGGGTCAGGAGGTTGGCCAGGGCGATTGCCAGGCTCCTCTCCAGGGTGGACCGTGGCGAGCAGGAAGCGGAGTTTGTGACGACTGTATGAGGGCAGAACGGGTCAGACGGCCTGGTATTGCCCCGCCAAGCCTCTACCGGAGCATGATGTCGACCAGGCGCTCAAGATCTTCGTGGGAGTAGTATTGGATCTGGATTGTCCCCCGCTTGCCCTTGGAGAGGATGCTCACGCCGGTGCCGAACCGCTCCTGGAGCTGCGCGGCGATATCGGTCAACACGGGGTCTCCTGTCAGCCGCCGGCGAGAAATTGTTTCACGTGAAACATTTCGCAGTGTGGCCTTGATCAGCGCCTCGGTTTCCCTGACCGAGAGGCCCCGCTTCTCAATGTGCTGCCAGATCTGGACTAGGCGGCCGTGGTCCGGCACGCTCAGTAGAGCGCGGCCGTGTCCCTCGCTCAACCGCCCATTTTCGATGGCATCCTGCACATCAGAAGGGAGTTCAAGGAGCCGCATCGTGTTGGCGACGGATGACCTGCTTCCCCCAGTGGCGTCCGCAACCTGATCCTGGGTCAGCCGGAACTCGTCCACCAGCCGCCGGTAGGCTCGAGCACGATCGACAGGATTCAGGTCCTCCCGGCGTAGGTTCTCGACGAGAGCGACTTCAAGCGCCTCCTCGTCGGAGACATCCCTGACCACAGCCGGGATCGTCGTCAAGCCGGCCGCCTGCGCCGCCTTCAATCGTCGCTCCCCGGCGACCACCTGATAGCCTCCGTCGGCCGGGCGGGCGACGATGGGCTGCAGGACGCCGTAACGCCTGACAGACGCCACCAGTTCTTCAAAGGCAGGCCCTGCGATCTCGTGCCTCGGCTGAAATGGGCTCGCCGTGAGCGCCGAAATCTCCAGATCCTGCACCGGACCCGCTCCCTGCACCTGACCCACCCCCTCCGCCGCCCCTGCCCCTGGAATCAGGGCGGCGAGACCGCGGCCAAGCCCTCGCTTCGTCATATCAGTCGCCTCCGTCCCCGTTGGGGTCGACCCCGGAGGCCTACGCCGGCACCTGCACGGCGGCTCCCCGATTGGAGCCATGGGGGAGGCCGATACGGTCGGCGAACTCACCTGCCAGGGTTAGGTAGGCTGCCGCGCCCCGCGACCCGGGCGCGTACGCGATGATCGGCTGACCATAACTTGGGGCTTCGGCCAGCCGGACGCTCCTTGGGACGACCGTCTCGTAGACCTTGCTCCCAAAGTGGTTCCTGACCTCGGTCGCCACCTGGTCGGACAGTTTTGTCCGAGGATCCGCCATCGTCAGGAGGACTCCCGAAACTTCAAGGCCGGTATTCAGGTGGCGTCTGACGAGGTCGATCGTCGTCACGAGCGAGGACAGCCCCTCGAGGGCGTAATACTCGCACTGCACCGGGATGAGGCACGCGTCCGCGGCGGTGAGCGCGTTGATCGTCAGCAGGCCGAGGGAAGGCGGGCAGTCGATGATGACGACGTCGTAGTGGTTCCGGGCCGTCCTCAGAGCAGCCTTCAGCCGATTCTCCCGCGCGATCGTCGCGGTGAGCTCCACTTCGGCCCCTGCCAAGCGGACGTCCGAGGGAACAAGGTCCAGGCCGGCCGTCGCCGTCCGCTGAATGACGTGGTCGATGGGGTCCCCGCCGATCAGGACGTCATAGACCGACATCCGCAGGCCGGTCTTGGAGATGCCGACTCCGCTCGTCGAGTTGCCCTGGGGGTCGAGGTCTACAAGCAGGATAATGCGCCCGAGTGAGGCAAGAGCGGCGGATAGATTGACGGCAGTGGTGGTTTTCCCCACTCCGCCCTTCTGGTTGACGATCGCGAACGTGTTCCCCGTCGGCGGCGACCCCATTTCTGTGTATGGCTTCTGCGGCTGCGACGATGAGGGGCCGATCGGTCGCAATCGAGCACCAGTTCTCTCCTCCTCCATTGAAATCCTCCATGCAGCCTCTGGCGAACCTCCCGTGGGAACGGGAGTGGTGTGTGACTCATACCGTAGGCTTGCCCCAGAGGATCCCATCGCCATTGCCAGCGCAAGGGGGGCGTCGGCCGGATCTCGGTTGGTACTATCTATATATATAGACTCCTATATATCACAGGAGACGCCGCGCAAAGAGGAGGGCGAGATCCCGTTCTTCGGGGACCGTGCGGAGCCGCCCCTGACCGCGTTCGCACCCACCCGTCCAGCGCGCGGCCGGGATCTCGCCCGTCTCTTGGTGCGCGCGCTGCTCGTTGTAGTAGCCAATGATGTCGTCCAGCAGCGGCCTGGCCTCCGCGACCTCCGTGATCCGGTACCGCTCACACAGTGGTGGCAGGCGCCGCTGCAAGTAATCAAACCGCTTTTCAATCTTGCCCTTGGCCTGCGGGCTGTGGGCGTACACGATGCCGACGTCCAGGGCCTGCAAGATACGGCGAAACTGCACCTCCCCCTCATCGGTCTGCCGCCGCTCCCGCCGCCACGCACTCGTCCGCGCGACGTACCGAAAGTAGCCGTGTTCATCGACGTAGTAGGCCAGCGGCCGGCCCCAGCGCTCGATCGTCTCCCGGACCACGCAGAGATGGTCCCAGAGCCCCTCTTGGGCCTGCAAGCGCCAGCCCACAATCCGCCGCGAGTAGTCATCTTGCGTCAGAATCAAATCCTGGTAGCCCCCGCGGTGAGGCAGCCAACAGTGGTGGGAGGTGTCATGGTGCCACAAGGCTCCGGGCCCGGCCGTTTCCCACCGGACGTAGGTCTTGCCGATCTCAGCTCGGCTTTGGTGATAATAGCCCTCCCGGATCGCCCACCGACGGATGCCACTGTCGCTGGGGAGCACGCCAAACCGCTGATGGGCGCTCTCGGCGAGCACCGCGAAGTTGAACCGGCCCCGACCATGCGCTACCTGGGCTTGCAAGTACCGACACTCTTGATGCAGCCAGGCAGTCAAGGGAGCGGACCAGCGGCGTGCGGTCCGGTGCGGAGCGCTGAGCGCCCACGTACTCCGGTGCAGGAGCCACTCCCGCCGGAGCTCATACAGCCGCGTCCGTTTGAGCCCCAACACTGCACAGGCCTGTCGCTCGGTCATCCGGCGGTCGTTAAAAGCCTCCAGAACCTCTTCCACCAACGCCTGCGGCACTCGGCGATAGAGCTGCTGGCCCACGAGTCCCCTCCGGTTTTCCCGGAAGGGTATCCCATGCCACCTCTACCCGTCCACTTTTGACGGTCACCTATGTCCGCTTTTGACAGTCACGTAACAGTCGGCCGCGCCCACGGGGTCCCAAGAGGATGGCGGTGGTCCCGACGCCAATGCGTCCCGCATGGCATTTACCGTCGTCGTCATCGACCACGACTTTCCGTCCCTCGAGCCGGAGGAGCGCGTGCTGCGCCCGATGGGCGTTCGGCTCGACGTGCTCAAATCCCGGGACCGGGCCACCCTCAGGTCCGCCCTCGAGCGCGCGGACGCGGTGATCAATCAGTACGCCGAGCTCGACGCCGATCTCATCGGCGCGATGACGCGGTGCCTGCTGATCGCCCACTACGGCGTGGGCTACGACTCCATCGACGTGGCGGCGGCCACCCGCGCGGGGATCTGCGTCGCCAACGTGCCCGACTACGGGACGCAGGAGGTGGCGATCCACGCCGTCTCGCTGCTGCTCGCCGTCCACCGGCGCCTCCTCCAATACGATACAGCGCTCCGCGAGGGCCGCTGGCTCAAGGGCGCGCAGATCACCCCGCCGATCCCGCGTCTCAAAGGGCTGACCCTGGGCATTGTCGGGTTCGGCCGGATCGGGCGGGCCGTGTCCGAACACGCCGGGTCCCTTGGGCTCCACCGCCTGACCTTTGATCCCTACATCAGCAGAACCGCGGCGAGCGAGGGCGGCGCGGTGCTGGTGGATTACCAGACGCTCCTCCGCCAGTCGGATTTCGTGACCTTGCACACGCCGCTGAGCACGGAGACCCGGCACCTGCTCGGGCCGTCCGAGATGGCGGTGATGAAGCCGAGCGCGGTGGTGATCAATACGTCCAGAGGGGCCGTCGTGGATACGACGGCGCTGGCGCGGGCCCTGCATGGCGGCCGGCTCGCCGGCGCGGGGCTCGACGTCTTCGAGCAGGAGCCGCTCCGGACGAACCATCCTCTGCTGACGGCGCCGAATACGGTGCTGACTCCGCATGTGGCCTGGTACAGCGAGGAGGCCACGCTCACCCTGAAGCGGCGGGTGGCGGAGGAGGTCGCGCGGGCCATCCAGGGGGAGTGGCCCCGGTCGCTTGTGAACCCCGAGGTCAAGGAAGCGGCCCGCCTCCGGTTGGGATGGAGAGAAGGAGGAGGGACATGAGTGACCAGGATGTGGCCAGGGCCCCCACCGCATGGTGGAGGCCCACTTCCTAACGACTGCCGTCTATGAGCGAACGCCGAACGCGGGCCCGGCTTAGATACGCCGCGGCGGCGTGCCCTGATCCGGGGAGCCGGGTCCCGGCATTCCCGGCATGCCGGGAATCATCGGGCCCGGCATCGGAAATCCTGGGATCTGCGGTCCCTCGTAGGGGTTCATATAATAGAACTCCGGGTTTCCCCCTCCGGGGGGCATCGGCCCGGGGCGGAGCTGGTACAGTTTCCCCTGGAAGAAGTACAGGATCTTGTCGCACTGCTGGTTTCCCGCGCCGGGGTTGGGCATCCCGGGTCCCTGGTCCTGGCCCGGATTGGGCACGGGGATGAATTCCTTCGGGTTGAACGGTATCCCCTGAGCGGGCTGGGCCGGCAGGGCGATCACCTCGTGGCCGTGCGCCGCTGCGCCGGCCCGCCATCCCCACGCGGCGGCCGCCCCGCCGACGAGGAGGACGGCAGCCACTCCTCCGGTGACGATTCCCAGGACGAAGATGCGCGCGCCGCGGCCGGTCATGGCCCTCGCTCCCTTCGCAAGCCTGTCGATGTTGGCTTTAATCATAACATACCCCGTTTGCACTTTCTCAGAGACCGCACAAGCCTGCGGCGGGCCCCCAGACGCCGGGCCGGGCGGGCTTGGGCAGCGCGGCCGCGTGCTACAATGGATGGGTGAGGTGATCGTTCGTGGCATTGCTGATGACCTTTCCGTGCGGGCGCTGTGGGAAGAAGTACAGCGTCTATTATCCGAAGAAGTTCATCGCGTCGGTCTACGGCACCATGACGCCCGTCCAGGCCGAGCGCGAGGATGCCGAGGAGCTGGCCTCAGGGGCCATCGATGCCGCGAAGCGGCGCGCCGAGACCGACGGCAAGGTCTGGGTCGATGTGAGTCAGGAGTCCAAAGTGACGTGCACGTGCGGCAAAAACCTCAATCTCAACCTGGCCGACCACCCGCGCGTCCCCCAGCGCAAGGCGGCGGCGGGCACGCGTCAAACCGGTCTGATCGCCTTCCCCGAGGCGCCGAAGAAGCACCATTCCTAGGGCAAGCGTTCACGGCAGGCTGGGTCAGCCTTTCAGGCCTGCCGTCGCAATGCCCCTCACGTAGTAGCGCTGGAACATTAGGAACAGCATGATGGGGACCGCCGCGGCGAGCCGTCGCCCTGCCCGAAGCTCGCGACGGCCACCTGGACCACGCGCATATTGGCGTTGTTGGTTGACACGAGCGGCCAAGTGAAGCTCCCCCACATTTCTTGGAAGGTCAGGAGCGTGACAGAGAGCAGCACCGGGCGGCTCAGCGGAAGCATGATGTGCCAGTAAATGCCCCAGTCGCGGCAGCCGTCAATTCGGGCGGCATCGTCCAGTTCCCGTGGCAGCCCCCGGAAGAACTGGCGGAGCAGGAAGATGCTGAACGCCCTCGGGACCATCGGGACGATGAGCGCCGCATACGAGTCCACCCAGCCCAACCATCGGACGATCAGGTAGAGGGGGACGAGCAGGGCTTCAAAGGGAATGATCATCACGGTCAGCACCAGAAAGAAGAGCGCTTCTCTTCCCGCGAAGCGAATGCGGGCGAGCGCGTAGGCGGCCATGGAGCTCACCGCGACATCGAACGCCGCCACGCAACTCGCCACGATGAGTGAGTTGGCCAGATACCGTCCGAATGGCTCATCGCGGAGCAGATGGCGGTAGCTGTCCAGCGTCGCGTGCAGAGGTACCACGGTCCACAGGCTGAACGGGAAGATGTACTGGAAGATTTCAGCGACCGGCCGGAGCGACGACAGAAACATCCACGCCAGCGGAAAGACGAAGATGATGGCGAGCGCCAGCTTCCCTCCGGCGGCCACGTGTGCGAGGAGGCCCGATCGCGGCCGTATGTTTGTCCCGCTCGAGGTCAAATTCATCCCTGCGATTCCCCGCGGAGCACCCGGAACTGCAGTGTCGCCAGCGTCAGAATGACCACCAGGAGGACAAACGAGAGCGCGGACGCGTCCCCGAGGTGCACGTAGCGGAACCCCTCGCGAAAGAGATGAAACACGAGCACCATCGTGGCGTTCAGCGGTCCCCCTCTCGTGATCACGTAGACCGGGGTGAAAATCTTGAAGGCTTCGATCGTGTTGACGACGAGCACGAACAGGGTGATTCGGTGCAGCAGTGGCCAGGTGATGTTCCCGAATTGACGGAGCCCGCCCGCTCCGTCGACGCCCGCCGCTTCGTACAGCTCGGCGGGGATCTCGTGCAGCCCGCTGAGGTAGATGAGCATCGTGATCCCGGACCACTTCCAGGAGGACATGAGGGCGATCAGCGGAAGCGCCTGATGCCGATCCTGGAAAAAGAGCTGGGGCGGCACGTGCGCCAGCGCGAGCAGGCTGTTCATGGGCCCGTTCGGCGCGGCAAACAGGATCTCCCACAATCCGGCGGCCACGACGTAGGAGACCACCACGGGCATGAAATAGGACGCCCGCAGGAGGGCAATCCAGCGGGTGGAGGGTTGGACCATGAGGGCCAGGCTCAATCCCACCGCCGTTTGCAGAGGAACCAGCATGAGGGCGTACGCACTCGTGTTGCGCAGCGCCGTCCAAAACACCCGATCGGTCGCCAGCGCCGTGTAGTTGGCCAGCCCAACGTACGGCGCCCGCGGGTTGACGAGGTCGTAGTTGTGCAGGCTGACGACGAATGCGTAGATGAGGGGGATGATCCCAAACGCCAGCAGCCCAAGCACCGCCGGCAGCACGAAGAGGTAGCCGGCGGTCTCCGGGCGCAGACTCCACCTCACGGAGGAAGGTGCGCTCCGGGAGATACTTCCGATACCTCATCCTCCCCTGACGAGAGTCGGCGCCGGGCGCGCGGGCGCCGCGACCGTTATTTGTACCGAGCGATTTCCTGATCGATCTTGCCCGCCGCTTCGTCGAGCGCGGGCTTCGCCGGGTGCCCCAACTGAATGTCCTTGCTGGCGTCTGTCACGGCATCGTCGACGAAATCGAACGCCGGCGTACGAGGGCGCGGGACGCCGCAGCGCGCCAACCCATCCCAGAAGACCGACCACGGATACTGCTTGAGATAGGGCAGCTCGGCGTAGGTGGATTTTCTGGCCGGCAAGTAGCCGGTCGTCTTCACCCACTGCACATGGGCCTCGCGACCGGTGACGGAACTCACGAACTCCCACGCCAGGTCGCGCTGTTTGGTTTGCGCCGAGATGCCGATGTGGTAGGCTCCCATATTCGTGGCGCAGCGGCGATCCCTGGGAAGGTACGTGACGCCCACCCGAAGGTTATGGAACCGCTGCACGATGTCTCGCAGCACAAAGGGATTCCCCTGCGTGAACACCGCCTGACCGGTTCCGAAGGTGTCCGGCGTCGGCTGAATCGGGGCAAGCTGGCGCTTTGTGTACAGATCACCCCAGAACGTAAAAGCCTGAACCGTCGCCGGGCTGTTCAAGTATCCCGTCGCCCGTGTCCCGTCGGGACTCAGGATCTCGCCGCCGGACATCGCCAGCCATGGCTGAATGACGTAGAGGCCCGGCGGGTAGTACGTCGTGGCGTACGCCCACCGCGTGACCCGGCCCGCCGCCCGCCGCACCACTTTTTCCGCCACGTCGAGGAATTGCTCCCGCGTCCACTGCTGATCCAGGGAATGCGGAGGCCGGATCTTGGCTTCGTCCAGCGCATCGACGTTGTAGAGGAGCTCTTCGCCGGATTGGTGCAGGGGCAGCGCCCAGATCTTGTCCTGATAGGTCATGTCGCCGCGCGGGGCGGGATAGTAATCGTCGAGGTCCGTCTTTGCGACCAGCGGGTCGAGCGCAACGATCATCTTGCGATACACGTAGTTGGCAATCAATGGGAAGTCCACGAAGAACACGTCGGGGGTCTGATTGCCCGCGTAGGCCGTGTTGATCTTCTGGAAGTACTCCCCGTAGGGAAAGGCCTGCACCTGAACTTTGACGCCGGGGTGAGACTGTTCGAAGGCTTTGCCGAACCCGTCCAATGTGTCGTTGAGGAGCGGCACCGCATACCGCGTGTACCAGAATTGCAGCGTGGTGGACGGGGCCGCCCGCACTCCCTCCGTCCGGATGACCGCCCTCAGCGCGCCCGACGCGAGCGCCGCGGCGCTTCCGGCGGCGCCCGCCAGGAGCGTCCGGCGTCCTATGGGTGTCCCGGCACGGCCCACCTTCTGTGCACGCATCGCCTCAGCCCCCTTCCCCGCACCTTTCGGGGATGCCCTTGAGATCCGCACGAACTGCTCGCCTCACTGACCGAGCAGCGTCCCCAGCTCGCGCTGGCGCGCCTGAGACGCCTCGAACTCATGCCGCACTGCCGCCAGGAGCCCATCGGCCAGCGTCCGCTGCCTCACCGGATTGTTCGCCTCGACCCGTTCGATCCACTCGTTCGGGATGTCCCGGGCTCCGCACAAGGCCCCCGAAACAGATCCCAGGATCGACGCCAGGGTATCGGCGTCCCTGCCGAAATTGACCGCGTAGACGAGGCACGGCTTGAACCGCCCGTCCCCCAACGCGAACAGCGCGAACATCGCCGGGATCGTCTCTCTGGGTTCAGCGGTGTCGTAAAATCCTTCCGCAGGCTTCGACCCATGCAGGCCGTTTTGCGGCCACGGGAGGAGCTTCGTCTCGTAGTAGGCCTGACGGAAATCCTCATAGCGTCCCGTGGATCGAGCCAGGGCGACGGTGGCGTCGGGCCGGGTCGCCTCGGCGACCGCCGCGGCGACCGCGCACGCGGCGTCCCGCGCGTAGCCCTCGTGCACGAGCCCCGCAACGTTGTACGCGTCGAGGGCCGCCTGCCGCGGATCGCAGGCGTTCACCAGGCCGACCGGAGCGATGCTCATCGCCGTGCTGTTGCTGCCCATGCTCCCTCGCCCCGCTTCTCGAGGGGACGCGTCCTTCATGAAGACTTTGTGATACGCGTTCACGACCGGCGTGAAGAACCACCCGTCCATGTCGGTCAGCCAGGTGCTCGCCCAGTCGTCGGCGGTCACGCGTCCGCCGGCCCGGATGATGGCCGAACAGAGCAGGTTACGGAGACGGGTATCGTCGGTGACCTGGCCCGCCGGCGCCCCCGGCTCAAAGCGGGCGGTGGTGGCGGCGGCCCCGCGGGGCAAGACGGTCTGGACGGTGCCAAACACCGTCTCGATGTGCCGGTAGTGCATCATCTCGGTGACGCCGCCCACGGGCTACGCGGGGCGACCAAGTTCCATCACGCGCTCGACGAAGAGGCCCGCGAGCCGCGGCCCATCCACATCGAGACAGACCCTGGCATTGGGCTCTCGCCCGAGCTGCCCGCGAAAGTCGACGACGGTTTGTCCCTGGCAGACCCCGGAGGTTTCGATCACCACGGGCAGGTGCTCGGACGAAAAGACTTCGGGCAGGATCGCGAACCCCATCGCGGGGACGTCGTTGAAGTACACCCGCCCCGTCGCGCCATATTGTGACCAGCGTTTCACGGGGGCGGGCGTCTTCTGATACGCATCCGCGATAAAGCGACTCATCTCGGCCAGGCGGCGGGCGGGGATCCCTCCGTCTCGCCCGAGGGCGCTCAGTTGAGACTCGGTAAACGACACTTTCTGGCAGACGTCGAGGCCGATCTGCACGAGTGGAGCGCCGGATTCGTACACCACCGCCGCCGCCCACGGATCGTTGAAGAAATTGGCGGAGGCGACCGGGCTCGCATTGCCCATGGTCAGGACGGCCCCGCCCATGCAAATGATGCTGTTGACGCGACCGGCCAGCGAGGGGTCGAGTGACAGCGCCAGCGCGACGTTGGTCAGCGGACCGAGGGCCATGATGGTGATTGCGCCCGGGTTGCGATTGACGTGCTCGACGATCGCCTCGCTCGCCCCCCCGCCCGCCGCCCCCGTGTCATGGACGGGCCAATCCAAATCGCCCAATCCGTCGCTGCCGTGGATATGTTTCGCGAACTTCGGCGCCCCCCGCAGGGGCTTGGACGCCCCCGATCGGACAGGAATGGCGCTTCGCGAGGCCAGCGCCAGCAGCCGCCGCGCATTCACCGTGGCCTGCTCGACGGACACGTTCCCAAACACGGTCGTGATCAGGTCGATCCGCACTTCAGGCGAGGCGAGGGCGAAGAACAACGCGGCGGCGTCATCGATCCCCGGATCGGTGTCGACAATCAGGTGTTCCATCTCACAGAGCCTCCTCGGACGAAAGGATGGCGGTGAGCCGCCGAGCGCGCGTCCCTGTCTTCGGGACGTCTCCGGTCGCGCCCTCCCGCATCCGCCGGGGTCATCTCGAGTCTCGTTCTCCCGCCGAGGTGATGACGCGCTCGTACCAATCCAGGATCCCATCGGCGTCCGCGTTCAGGCAGACGGTGACATTCGCCGGCCTGTCCGTGAACGGCCGGAAATCCACCACCGTCATGCCGTCCGTCAATGCGCCTTCTGTTTCAACGTCCACCGGAAGACGCTTCACCTCGAAGAGATCCGGCCGCAGCGCATAGGCCATCACCACCAGGTCGTGTACGGGGAACCCCGCAATGCCCTCCTTCAGGTAGGCGCCGGCGTAGAAGCCTGTGATCCGGTAGACAAACTCGGCAATCCGGGTGCCCGCGGCCTTCATCCGGTCGCGCCGTTCCGGGGTGATGCGGACCCGTTTTGTCACGTCCAGCCCCACCATCGTCAGCGGCACGCCGGCGCCATACACGACTTTCGCGGCCTCAGGATCGTTCATGATGTTGGCGGAAGCGACCGCGCTGACGTTGCCGGGACCGAGCGCGGTGCCTCCCATGGCGATGATCTCCTTGACGGCGCCGGCGAAGCGCGGGTCGAGGCGCATGGCGAGGGCGATGTTGGTGAGTGGCCCGAGTGTCAGGACCGCGATCTGCCCCGGCGCCTCGAGGGCCCGCCGGGCCAATTCGACAGGGGCATAGCCGGGCGCCGGCCGGCCGGCGGGACGCGGCCAATCCACGTTGCCGAGCCCATCCTCGCCGTGAACCATGGGGGCAAACCGCAGGCGCCGTCGAAGGAGCGGTTCCGGGGCGCCAAGGTAGACTGGAACCTCCGGCCGGTCCGCCAACTCGATCAACCGCAGCGCGTTGAGCGCCGCCAGGTCCACTGGGACGTTTCCGAAGACGCAGGTCACCGCATCGATCTGGAACTGCCCGCAGAGGAAGGCAAACAGGATGGCCTGCGCGTCGTCGATGCCGGGATCGGTATCGATAATGACGCGTCGGGGGGGCATCCGGCGGACTCCTGCTCTCAAGACCCACCTCTCCGCGACGGCCGATGGCCCGGCGGGACGTCCGTTGGCGCCGTCCCCGCCAGGCCGCAGAGCTGTTCGCTGATCGCCCAGAGCCGCCGGCGCGCCTCGGGGTCGTAGGCCTGCTCGAGGGCACGTGCCTCGCGCCGCCCGTTGAAATACCGACCGGTCACCCCGTCGAGGTCGGGCGAGATCGCCAGATGCAGGGTCGCCTCTGTGCCTTCCTCGAGCGTGCTCATCGGGGCTCCGAACATTTCGAACACCATCTTGGTGGGCATGAGCGAGGCGGGGTGCAGCGCGTTGACGGTCACGTGTGTTTCCCCCTGGGCGCGCAGCCGCTCGGCCAGTTCGAAGGTGTGCATGATCTGCGCAAGCTTGCTCTGCCGGTAGGCATGCAGCGGTTCATACGCGCGTGTCAGCATCACGTCATCGAAGTCGATCGGCGCCTGTCCCGCCGAGGCCACGTTGACGATCCGCGCGGGAGCGGAACGGCGCAGCAGCGGCAGCAGCAGATGCGTCAGCAGGAACGGCGCCAGGTAGTTGACCGCGAACCGGAGCTCGTGCCCGTCCTGGCTCTCCTGCCGGGGGCTCGTGCCCCCGACCCCGGCGTTGTTGATCAAGAGGTCCAGCCGCTCGGTGCCGGCCAGAATCGCTTCGGCCAGCCGCCTCACCTGGGCCAGCGAGGAGAAGTCGGCGAGAGAGACGCGGAGGCGGTCGTTCCCGGTGGCCTGGCGGACTTCGTGGAGCGTGGCCTCGCCGCGCGCCGTATCGCGGCCGTGGAGCAGCACGGTCGCCCGCCGGGAGGCCAGCTCCCGCGCGACGGCCTTGCCGAGCCCATCGGTCGCGCCGGTGACGAGAACGACCTGGTCGGGAACTAGTCTCACTGGTTCACCCCGCACGTTCATCCCTGTCCTTGAAGATGCGCCTCAGCCAATTCGGCGTCCGGC
>VBAN01000343.1 GCA_005882445.1 Candidatus Segetimicrobium genomatis
GCAATTACGCGGAGACGCGGTTTGCCGAGCACAACGCCGACCTGACCCGTCTCCTGGACCTGGCCAGGCGGGTGGCGGGCGGCGGGGCGCTGTCGTGGGAGGAGGAGGAGTACCTCAAGAACAAAGAAGCGCAGGACTTCTGCTTCCCGGACCTGGCCGGACACCTCGAGGCGGCGGCGCAGCGGACGCACCCGGGGTGACCGCGTGACGCTCCCCCGCATCCTCGGCCTCATCCTGGCGGGCGGCAGAGGCGAGCGGCTCTTTCCGCTGACGACGGAACGCAGCAAGCCCGCCGTGCCGTTCGGCAGCAAATATCGCATCGCCGACTTCGTGCTCAGCAACTTCATCAACTCCCAGATCTACTCGCTCTACATCCTGGTACAGTACAAGTCGCAATCGCTGATCGACCACATCCGCCGCGGCTGGCGGATCGGCGGGCTCGTCGAAAGCCAGTTCATCATCACGGTCCCCCCGCAGATGCGGTGGGGAGAGTCGTGGTACCGGGGCACCGCGGACGCGGTATTTCAAAATCTCAACCTGATCCGCGACGTCGACCCCGACCTCGTCGCCATCTTTGGCGCCGACCACATCTACCGGATGGACCTGCAGCAGATCGTCCAGGCGCACCTGGACCGCCGCGCCGACGTCTCCGTGGCCGCCCTCCCGGTCCCGATCGAGCGGGCGTCCGAGTTCGGCATCATGGAGGTCGAGGCGGACGGCCGGATCATCGGATGGGAGGAGAAACCCCCGCGGCCGCGCCCGATGCCCGGCGACCCGGCCCGGGCGCTGTCCTCGATGGGCAACTACATCTTCACCGCGGACGTGCTGGTGGACGCTCTGGTCGAGGACGCGCGCCGGAGCACCGACCACGACTTCGGCCGCACGATCATCCCCGAGCTGTACCCGTACGCGCGGGTCTTCGCCTACGATTTCATGCAGAACGAGATCCCGGGGTCCCACCCCAGCGAGGAGCGGGGCTACTGGCGGGACGTGGGGACGATCGAAGCCTACTGGCAGGCCAACATGGACCTGCTCGGCCCCACGCCCGCGCTGGACCTGGACAATCCCCGGTGGCCGATCCTGGCCCCGCCGTTTTCCGGGCCGGCCGCGCGGATCCTGGCGGGGACGGTCGAGAATGTCCTGGTCGGCGAGGGCTCCGTCATCCACGGCGGCACCGTCCGCCACTCCATCCTGGGGCGGGGCGTCCGGGTCGAGCGGGGGGTCACGATCGAGGACAGCATCATCATGGACAACACCATCGTCGGCCGCGGAGCGGGGATTCGCCGGGCGATCGTCGACCGGTTCAACGTGATTGCGCCGGGCGCCGTGATCGGCGACGGCGCGGAGGGGCCGCCCGAGAACGGGATCGTCGATCCCTCGGGCATCACCGTCCTGACGCGCGGCGCCACCCGGGTCCGAGGGGCGGCGCCCACCACACCGGCGCTGCCCTGAACACGGCGCCCCCCCCATGACCCCACCGGACCGCTGCGTCTGCATCCACGGCCACTTCTACCAGCCCCCCCGGGAGGACCCATGGCTCGAGGAGGTCGAGGTCCAGGACTCCGCCCGGCCCTACCACGATTGGAACGCGGCCGTGACCGCGGAGTGCTACGCGCCGAACGGGGCCTCGCGGCTGCTCGACGCCGAGCGGCGGATCCTGGAAATCAGCAACAACTACAGCCGCATCTCGTTCAACGTCGGCCCCACGCTCCTCGCCTGGCTCGAGGGCGCCGCGCCGGAGACCTACGGGCGGATCATCGAGGCCGACCACGCGAGCCGCGCCCTGCGGGGCGGCCACGGGAACGCGCTGGCGCAGGCCTACAACCATCTGATCCTCCCGCTCGCGACGCGCCGGGACAAGGAGACGCAGGTGGCGTGGGGGATCGCCGACTTCCGCCGGCGGTTTGGGCGCGAGCCGGAGGGGATGTGGCTCCCCGAAACGGCCGTCGACACCGAGACCCTCGAGGTCCTCGCCGCCCGCGCCCTCCGGTTCACGATCCTCGCGCCCCACCAGGCCGCCCGGGTGCGGCCGCCCGGCGGGCCGCAGTGGATCGACGTCGGGCAAGGCCGCATCGATCCGAGCCGGCCGTACCTCTGCCGGCTGCCGAGCGGGGCGTCGATCGCGCTCTTCTTTTACGACGGGCCGATCGCGCGGGCCGTGGCGTTCGAGGGGCTCCTCAACAGCGGGGAAGCGTTCGCGAACCGGCTGATGGCCGGGTTCCGCGACGACCGGCGCGGGGCGAAGCTCGTCCACATCGCGACGGACGGCGAGACCTACGGGCACCACCACCGGTTCGGCGAGATGGCGCTCACCCACGCCCTGCGGCTGATCGAGGAACGGGACCAGGCCCGGCTCACCAACTATGGGGAGTTCCTGGCGCTGCACCCTCCGGATCACGAGGTCCAGATCCTTGAGCCGACCTCCTGGTCGTGCGTGCACGGCGTCGAGCGGTGGCGGTCCAACTGCGGATGC
>VBAN01000063.1 GCA_005882445.1 Candidatus Segetimicrobium genomatis
CCGCTGCGCGCCCAGATGTCGAGGTTGTTCAGGCCAACCGCGCGCACCCGGACCAGGGCCTCTCCCGGCCCCGGGCGCGGGACCGGGATCTCCTCGATCCGCAGGCTGTCCAGCCCGCCGTGCTCGCGGATGACGACGGCCTTCGCGGTCTTCCCCCCTTTGGAGCCGGCCGGTCCTCCTAGAAAGCCGCGGACACCTCGCGCGCTACTCCGTTGGCATGTGCCAGTACATGGATTGGAGCGCGATTCGCCCGGGTCCCGTGAACCTGTTCCAGAAGAGTTGGCCCGCGCTGGCGAATACCCCTGTCGAGATCTTTTGAAAGATCGTCTGCATCTGGACCGTGCGGTCCTTGTAGATCCACCCGCCCGGCTCGATATCGATCTGCTCGCCCTGACCCAGCGTCACGACAAAGACGTTGCCGTAGCCGTGCAGCCAGAGGGCCCCATCCTGGCGCAGGCAGGTGAAGGTGTCGATGAAAAAGCCCGTCCCGCCGAACAGGACGTTCGCCGCCCCTTTGATCCGCGTGAACGTGTAGTCCACTCCGTCCGTCGCAGCCAGGAACTGGTGCTCGCGGACGTCGACGGCCTCTCCGACCTTCAGGTGCAGCGCGAACACGTGCCCCGGCCCATCGCGGCTGAACGCGATCCGCCCCGGCCCCTTCGCCTGCGTCATGAAGACCGGCATCCCCGAGAGCATTCGCTTGAACGCGCCTTTGAGGGGTTTCAGCGACACCTCGACGCCCGGATCCTTCCACAAGAGGATATGGTGTTCGAAGTAGACGGGTAGCGCCGCCAGTTCCAGATGGAGGACCGGGACGAGTTCTCCCTCGATATGGTACGTGACGCCGCCGAATGTCTCGTCGCGCGCTGCGGTAGGCAGTTGGACCGGGACGGGCATGGGTTCGACACCTCCTGAGGTTCCTGCGCGAATCCCTTATGCCCATCAGGGCCTCGTTCAAGACAGACCTTTGTCACTCCCGGTCGATCTGGGCCCGCTGCAACCGGCCGCTGTAGTCGACGTAGACCGACTTCCACTCGCTGAACACGTCGAGGACCTGGAGCCCGCCCTCCCGGTGGCCGTTGCCGGTTTCCTTGGTGCCGCCGAAGGGCAGGTGAACCTCCGCCCCGATCGTCCCGTGGTTCACATAGACGATCCCGGTATCGAGATC
The DNA here is from genome assembly GCA_005882445.1 of Candidatus Segetimicrobium genomatis. Taxonomy (GTDB): domain Bacteria; phylum Sysuimicrobiota; class Sysuimicrobiia; order Sysuimicrobiales; family Segetimicrobiaceae; genus Segetimicrobium. The sequence goes on from VBAN01000063.1 coordinate 1,169, forward strand.
GTCGATGGCCTGCATCGCCGCGTTGATGTCGCGGGTGAAGATCGACGCCGACAGGCCGTACCGGCTCTGGTTGAGCACGGTGACGGCCGCGTCGAACGAGTCTGCCTCGATGACGTCGGTGACGGGGCCGAAGATCTCTTCCTGGGCGATCCGCATCTCCGGCCGGACCCCATCGAACACCGTGGGCGCGTAGAAGGAGCCGCGGGCCAGTTCGCCTTCCCGCATCCGCGTCCCGCCGGTGAGGAGCCGCGCCCCCTCGCGCTGCCCGATCTCCACGTATCGGTGGATGCGCTCGAGTTGGGCATCGCTCACCACCGGGCCGACGTCGGTGTTCGACCGGAGCCCGTCGCCCAATCGGAGCTGGCGCGCACGGTCGACCAGGCGCTCCGTCAGGTCGGGCTTGACGGCCCGATGGACGATGATCCGGCTGCAGGCGGTGCACCGCTGCCCGGTCGTCCCGAAGGCGCTCCAGGTCAGGGCGTCGGTGGCCAGGCCCAGATCGGCGTCGGGCATGACGATGGCGGCATTCTTCCCGCCCATCTCCAGGGAGATGCGCTTACCCGCCCGCGCGCACTTCTCCGCGAGCCGCAGCCCGGTCTCGGTGGAGCCGGTAAACGAGACAACGCGGACCTGGGGGTGCTCCACCAGCGAGTCCCCCACCTCGGACCCGGGCCCGGTGACGATGTTGAGCACCCCCGGCGGCAGGCCGACCTCCTCGAAGATCTGGACAAACCTGAGGGCCACGAGGGGCGTGTAGGAGGCGGGCTTGAAGACGACCGTGTTTCCGCAGACGAGCGCAGGAACGATCTTCCACGAAGGGATGGCCATGGGAAAGTTCCACGGGGTGATAATGCCGACGACCCCAAGCGGCGACCGCACGCAGTAGGCGGCTTTGTGCGGCATCTCGCTGGGCGCGGTATATCCGTGCAGGCGCCGCCCCTCGCCCGCGATGAAATAGGACATGTCGATCGCTTCCTGCACATCCCCCCGCGCCTCGGTCAGCACCTTGCCCATCTCCTGGGTCATCAGCCGCGCCAGGTCTTCCTTGTGCGTCACCAGCCGCTCCGCCACCCGGAACAGGATCTCGGCCCGGCGGGGCGCAGGCGTCTTCCGCCATGACGCGAACGCCGCCGCGGCGGCGCGCACCGCGTCATCGACGTCCTCGGGGCCGGATTTCGGCACCAGCCCAAGGACCTCGCCGGTCGCCGGGTTGACGGATTCCATCACCGCGCCGGACCGCGCGCCGATCCAGCGCCCATTGATGTAGTTGCGAAAGGTCTCGGCCCGCCCCGTCATGGTTACACCCCTCCTACCCGCTCGTCTGGCGCTCCCGTTCCCGGCACATCCCGCAGCGCCTCAGGTCACGGACAGGCGGCCACGGCCTCGATCTCCAACAGATAGTCCGGTGTGGCCAGCCCGGCCACGACGATGAAGGTATTCGGTGGGAAGTACGTCTTAAAGTACCGCGCGCGGACCTCTACGATCTTTGCCCGGTAGACGACGCTCGTCGTGTACGTCGTCAGCTTCACCACATCGTCCAGCGAGGCCCTGGCCGAGGAGAGCACCGCCTTGAGTTTTTCGAACACCTGAACCGCCTGCGCCTCGATATCGCCCCTGACGACGATACTGCCCTCGATGTCCTGCGCCACCTGCCAGTACCCGGTGGTCTTGTGCACCCCTCGAACCGCCACGTCCTCTCTCCGCACCCGCCATCCCCCCCTGTGTCCACGTGGAGCCCCTGACGCTCCGGGCGCCGTGTCGTGGTCGCACCCGGACTGTTCCATCCGCGCCATGCGGACCCCTCGTCGTGGGCGAGGCAGGCGGCCCCCGCCACGGATAGGAAAAAGCACCACGGCGCGGGAATATCATGGGCGTGAGGTCCGACGTGAGAGGCGCCGCGGCGATCGGACAGCAGCGGATGTGGCAGGCTGCCCTCACCGAAGCGATGTCCCGGATGACCCCGCCGGCCGGCGGGGGTCAGGCCGACCTCGCCTTTCTCTTCGCCAGCGCGGCATACGCGGAAGAGTTCCCGCATCTGGTGGCGGCCGCGCGCCGGGCTGTGGGCGCACGCCTGCTGGTCGGCTGTTCCGGGCAGGGGGTGATCGGCCCCGGCCGCGAGGTGGAGGGAGAGCCCGCGCTGGCGATCCTGGCGACCACGCTTCCCGGTGCGGCCCTCCGCGCCGTCCGTCTTACCCAGGGCACCCTCGAGCGGTGTCGTAACCGTGCGGAGTGGTACGAGAGCACCGGGGTGGCGCCCACCGACCTCACCGCCTGGTTCCTGTTTGCCGACCCCTTCACGTTTGACGCCGATGGGCTCCTCACCGCCTGGGCCGACGCATATCCCGGGATTCCTGTGGTGGGCGGGCTGGCGTCCGGGGACCTCCGGCTCCGGCGCACCCACGTCTTTCTTGACGAGCAGGTCTACGATCAGGGCGCCGTTGCCCTGGCCCTCGGCGGGCCGTACGAGATCAGGACGATCGTGTCGCAAGGCTGCACACCCATCGGAGAGCCGTGGACCATCACGGGGGCGGCCGGAAACGTGATCGAGATGATCGCCCGGCGGCCGGCCTATCAGGTGCTGCGGGACACGATCGAAGCGCTCCCCGCCGACGTCCGGCAGCGGGCGCGCGGGAACCTCTTCGTGGGGCTGGCCATCGACGAGCGCCGAGAGCGCTGGCGCCGTGGGGACTTCTTGATCCGCAACTTCCTGGCGGGGGACGCGGAGGCCGGTACGCTGACCGTCGGCGCGATCCCGCGGGTCGGACAAACGATCCAGTTTCAGCTGCGGGACCGCGTGGCCGCCGACGAGGATCTTCGCGCGCTGCTCGACACCGCCACGGTTGACTTCAGCGCCAAAAAGGCCATCGCGGCGCTCCTGTGCTCGTGCAACGGCCGCGGCATCGGACTGTTCGGCACCCCCAACCACGACGCTCAGGCGGTCGCGGACCGGTTGGGACCGGTGCCCCTCGCCGGCTTCTTCTGCAACGGCGAGGTCGGGCCGGTGGGATCGCGGAACTTTCTGCACGGCCACACCGCCAGCATCCCCATTCTTGTGCGGAGGGACCCGGCGCCCGCATGATTGACCTCGGAGCCTCTGCCGGGGCCCCGCCGATTCGATGACCGGACCCGGCAGTCCCGAGGCAATCCGGATCCTGGCGTGCGCCGATCAGCACGGACGCCCGGAGCGGATCGCGCGCGTGCGCGCCCTGGTGGCCGCCCACACCCCTGCGCCGGCAATATGGACGGCCCCCGCGCGGTCTTCCAGATCACCCACCGGGGAGGGCTGCTCGGCAGCGAGCCGGTGGTGATCGCGGGCGTCTCGTTCGGAGGGCCGGACGTGCGCGCCCGCTGCGACGTCCTCGTCACGCACGAGCCTCCCCTCGGCACACTCGACCTGGCTTCCTCGGGGCGTCACATCGGGACGCAGGCCGTGCGCGACCTGATCGCCCGGCTTCGGCCAAAAGTGCTCACCTGCGGCCACGTCCACGAGTCCCCCGGGATCGTGCAGCTGGAAGACACGCTGGTCGTCAACTGCACGATGGGCAACGACAACACCTCGGGAGCCCTCATCGAGCTCACCCCCGATGGTGTGACCGCTCACCTCCTCTGAGAGGCCTGGTCGCGAGAGTCTGATCTTTCTGCGACGAGGGTTCGCCTCTGGAAGGGAGGATTTCTCGCAGGGCCGCTCAAACGGTACACGAAATCCCGCAGCGCGTCCGGTATGCCGGACGCGGGGGGTCGGATCGGAGGCGCTCGTGGCCAGGATCACGCTGGACACCCACCAGAGGATAGGGACCGTCGACCGCGCGATCTTCGGCGGCTTCATCGAGCACCTGGGCCGGTGCATCTACGGGGGGATTTTCGAGGAGGGCTCCCCCCTCAGCGATGGCCGCGGCTTCCGCCGGGACGTGCTCGAGGCCCTCCGTCCCCTTCGGATGCCGGTGCTGCGGTGGCCGGGAGGGAACTTCGTCAGCGGGTACCATTGGCTCGACGGCGTGGGGCCTGCGGAGCGCCGGCCCCGGCGGGCCGAGCTCGCCTGGCACGCCGAGGAGTCGAACCGGTTCGGCACCGACGAGTTCATCGAGTACTGCCGCGCGCTCGGCACCGAGCCGTTCATCGTCGTCAACATGGGCTCGGGGACGATTGACGAGGCGCAGGCCTGGGTGGAGTACTGCAACGGCACCGGCAACACGCATTGGGCCAACCTTCGACGGAACCACGGACACGAGGAGCCGTACGGGGTCAAGTATTGGGGACTGGGCAACGAAATGTACGGGAAGTGGCAGATCGGGCACCTCGCCGCCGAGGACTACGTCAAGAAGGCGCGCCAATTCGCGGCGGTGATGAAGTGGACCGACCCCAACATTCAACTGATCAGCTGCGGCCAGCAAGGCTGGAACGAATGGGACCGGACCGTGCTGGAGGGGCTCGCCGACCTCGTCGACTATCACTCGATTCATATCTACACAGGCAGCCACCAGTATTACACGAACGTGTTCCACCCGCACCAGGCCGACCGCGCGCTCCGCATCTGCGAAGCGATGATCGAGCGTGTCCGCTACGAGAAGCGCATCGACCATCCGATCCACATTGCCTACGACGAATGGAACGTGTGGTACCGGGAGCGCAGCCCCCAGGCACGCCGGTCCGGCCTCGCCGACGCGCTGGCCGTGGCGACCTTCCTCAACATTTTCATCCGGCACTGCAGAAGCGTGCGCATGGCCAACCTGGCGCAGATGGTCAACGTGATTGCGCCGATCATGACGAGCCCGCAAGGGGTGTTCCTGCAGCCGATCTATCATCCCATTCGCCTCTACGCCGAGCACACCCGCGAGATCGCGCTGGACGCCCGTGTCGAGTGCGAAACCCACACACTGGACCCCGAGGAAGAGGATGTCTCGGAGCGTCCGTTTCGGGTCGCGGACCTGGGACCGTTTGCGCTGCTGGACGCCGTGGCCACCTGCGACGTCGAAGGACGCGAGATCAGCCTGGCCGTGGTGAACCGCGACCCCGACCGCGCCATCTCGACGACGATCCGGGTGCTGGACGGGACGATCGGGTCCACGGTGCTCGCCTACGAGGTCAATGGAAAGGATCCCGAGGCCACGAACTCGTTCGAGCATCCGAAGGCGGTCGACGTCCGAGAACCTCGGGCCGAAGGACACGGAGATCAGGTCGACTATGCCTTTCCGGCGCACTCGGTGACGGTGTTGAGGTTGCCTATGGGGTGAGCCGACAGGAAGCGGGGGCCCGAGGGGGATGGATAAGGGGGGGAATGAAATGGCGGGCAAGCGACGAGAGGTGACGCGGCGCCGGTTTTTACAAATTTCCGGAGCGACCACCGCGGCCGTGGCCGGGGGCCTGTGGCGGACGGAGCGAAGCGTTGCAGCGGGGGGCGCGAACCTGACCCTGGCGTTCTGGAACGGGCTGACCGGACCGGATGGTCGGGTCATGGAAGGGCTCGTGAACGACTTCACGTCCGAGCACAAGAACATCAAGATCGA
>VBAN01000344.1 GCA_005882445.1 Candidatus Segetimicrobium genomatis
CGCGGGCTACCCGCGCGACCCGTTCAGCCTCAGACTGCGATTGGTCTCCGAACTCATCTCCGCCGGCGTTCCCACTCGGGTCTACTATGTCGGGCTGGGCGGATTCGACACCCACGCCGCGCAGGCCGGCAGGCACGACCGCCTGATGGAACAGCTCGGGGCGGGGCTGGATGCGTTCGTGAATGACCTGAGCCAGAAGGGGCTGATGGATCGGGTCCTGATCATGAGCTTTTCCGAGTTCGGCCGCCGGGTGGCGGAAAACGCCTCGGACGGGACGGACCACGGCGCCGCCGCGCCGATGTTCTTGATCGGCGGGCAGGTCACCCCGGGGATCCACGGGCCGCACCCGAGCCTGACCGATCTCGATCAGGGCGACCTCCGGTACGGGGTGGACTTCCGGAGCGTCTACGCCACCGTGCTCGAGCAGTGGCTGGGGATCGGCAGCCAGGCCATTCTCGGCGGCCGGTTCCCCGGCGTGGGCGTCATCAAGCCGCGGGCCGGTGCCCTCAAGGCGGGATAGCGTCCGGAAGCCTTTCGTGGCGCTCCCGGGCGTTCGCGGCGGCGAGCATGACGTTTCGCACGGCATCGGCCAGGCCCTCGATGCCGATGGCCAGCTGCACTGCCTTCGTGCCCGCCAGGTCGTGCCCCGGTAGCTCGACAAGGTACGGCGGCGAATGCGGGGGCAGCGGCGGCGCCGGCTGAAACGCCTGCTCCCTCAGACCCGACGCGAGGCGGAGCAGGGGCTCGAGCCGCTGCGCGAGCGCGTGAGGGTGTTCATCGGCGGCGATCCCGGGGAGATCCAGGGTCGGAGACAGCGCCGCGGGGACCAGGCTGCGCAGTTCCTCGAACCGTGCGAGGATGTCCTCCAGCGCCTTTCGAACCTCGCCGGCGTGCGACCGGTGGGTGCCGGCTCGAGGATACCCGGGCGTCGGCTGGGCCAGCGGTTCGTGCTGGGAGAGATACCGGAGCCGTCTCGCCTGCTCGTCGAGGTCTGCGAGGATCTGCCAGAGCCGGATCCACTGGGCCGGCGGCGTATCGGGCACCGCATCACCATTCACGATCGTTTTCCGGTCTATTCCGCGTGGAAGGGACGCGGGCCTTTCGGTTTCGTTCCGGTTCCGCCGAGAGGTTTCGCGTACGTAATTCGGAGGGTTCTCCGAACCGTTGATCGTCTGGACGGTCGGGTCGCGTGCGTCCGAACGGCTAAATCTGCCCCGGCCAAAGTGATAGTTCGTGTTCGGAGGCGAATTATCGGGCCGCGCCGATGCTATACTCTCCCCGCGATGAGACACCGTAGGCTGATCGTCCTGATCTGCGGCGTGGCCATCCTGGCGTTTGTGTTCCCCGTCGGGGCCCAGTCTGGAATGTGGCCGGTCACCGACGCCAAGGGCTGGTTCACGATCAGCTTCCCGGGGGATTGGGAGGTCGTGTCGCACCGTGCCGCGGTCCCGGACAAGCCGCAGGCGGGCGCCTCCGAGAATCCCCTGTCGATGGTCAGCGCCACAGCGCCGCGGGGGCGTCAGCACCTCCCTGCTCTGTCGGTGATGACCATCATGCTCCCCGATGAGTTCTCCGGCACGGCGTTTTCGCTCCTGGCGAGATTCAGGCGGTCTCAGACCCAGTGGCTGAGCGAATCCGGGTACACCATCGTGAAGGAGGGCCGGGCCAGGGTCGCCGGGCACCAGGCGTATTACCAGTATGCCACCTTGACGCTCGATTCCCCCCGGGGGCCCGCCGGCCGCTTCCTGGCCCGCAGGAGCCTCTACGCGGTCACTGTATTCTTCGGTGAAGGGCGCCTCGGCGTCTGGGCCACGGGGTACACGCTGAACGATCCCGCGCGCGTGCAAAGAGATTTTGCGGCCATCTCTCGGATTCTGGAGACGATCCACCTCAACGCGAGAGCCTCGGCCTCGATCCCGCTGCCCACGTTCATCCGCTAACGCGTATCGAAAGCCGG
>VBAN01000345.1:0-290 GCA_005882445.1 Candidatus Segetimicrobium genomatis
ACGGTGACGCCGGGCTTGGCGGCCGGGTTCACGCTGTCCACGTAGATCATCCTGGCGCCCGGCATCTTCGCCTCGGCGTACTGAGCGGCGATATAGTGCGCCTCGCTCCATCCGTGGTCGTTGTGCGGGCCCACCAGGACGACGCCGAAGACGATGGGAGCCGCCCCGGTCACCGGGAGCGCGGGCGCGGCAAGGGCCAGCGCGAGGCGCAGCACAAGCGAGGCCATGACGAGCGAGATCCCCTTTCTCATTGCAGGGCTCCTTTCGGCGGGGCGCGACGATCGTTCCCC
>VBAN01000345.1:317-2658 GCA_005882445.1 Candidatus Segetimicrobium genomatis
TCCCGCTGCCCCTCTCTCCTGGACCGTGGCGCGCACACCGGCGAATCCTGGAAGCCGCGGTTCCTGGGGCACCGGGGCGGGTGTTTATCGCGGGTCTAGAAAAGCATTCAGAAAGGGCATTACACAATCGGATCGTGTCGGTCCCCCGACATGCCGTGGGGCTTTCCAGGCGGACATTGTCTGTGGCCTTGGGCGTGGGGAGGGGAAATATGTGTGCAGCAAGGCGCATCAAACGAGCCCCCGCGAGGGGCAATCAACGACGACGGGCCTCTCGCATCGACCACAGCCGGCAGGAACACTTTTTCATGCTTTCCCTCGATATGCTGTGCATTGCCGGTTTCGACGGGTACTTCAAACAATTGAACCCGGCCTGGGAGAAGACGCTTGGATTCACCCGCGAGGAACTGACGGCAAAGCCCTTCGTCGAATTTGTCCACCCCGACGACCGGGCGGCGACGGTCGCGGAGGCCGGGAGACTCATGGCCGGCGCCGAGACGGTCTCCTTTGAGAACCGCTACCTCACCAAAGATGGGTCGTACAAGTGGCTGCTGTGGAGCACCGCGGTCTCTTTGAAAGACCAATTGTACTATGCGGTTGCCCGAGACATCACCGAGCGCAAGAGAGCAGACGAATCCCTCCGCCTGGCCAAGGACGAGACCGACCGGGCCAACCGGGCCAAGAGCGAATTCCTCTCCCGGATGAGCCACGAACTGCGGACCCCGCTGAATGCCATCCTTGGGTTTGCCCAGCTGATGGAGATGGACTCGTTGCGCCCCGACCAGCGCGAGAGCGTCGGCCACATTCTCAAGGGCGGCCGGCATCTCCTCGATCTCATCAACGAGGTCCTGGACATTGCCCGGATCGAGGCGGGCCGCCTGACCGTCTCCGTCGAGGCGGTCTCGGTGAAGGAGGTGCTCCAGGAGGCGCTTGACTTGATCACCCCCCAGGCCGCTTCGGGAGATGTCCGGCTCACAGGCAGGGCGGCCGGTATCCTCGATCGGTTCGTTCTGGCCGATCGTCAGCGGCTCAAACAGGTCCTCTTGAACCTCCTCTCCAACGCCGTCAAGTACAACCGGAAGGGAGGCACGGTCGCTCTTTCCTCCAAAGAGATCGCCGGTCGGTTACAGATCAAGGTCAGCGATACCGGCGCCGGCATCGCGCCGGAGAGGCTGGAGCGACTCTTCACGCCCTTCGAGCGCCTGGGGGCTGAGCAGACGGGAGTCGAGGGGGTCGGGCTCGGTCTGGCGCTCTCCAAGGGTCTGGTCGAGGCGATGGGCGGCACCTTGGGGGTCGAAAGCGCCTTGGACCGGGGAAGCGCATTTTGGGTGGAGTTTCCTGTGGTGGACAGCCCGGTGATGCGGCTGGACAAGACAGGCGCCGCCTTGTCGGCTCCGGCGAGCCCCGAGATATCCCGTCCGGCCCAGACCGTCCTTTACATTGAAGATAACCTCCCCAATCTCGACCTCATCCGGCGGCTCCTGGTTCATCGGCCCGAGGTGAAGCTTTTCACGGCGACGCAGGGCCGGCAAGGCCTGGATCTTGCCCGCGAGCACCATCCTCATCTCATCCTCTTGGACCTGCACCTGCCGGATGTCCCGGGGAATGAGGTGTTGCGGCGCTTGCGGGGTGATCCTGAGACTCGCGAGATTCCGGTGGTCGTGATCAGCGCGGACGCCACACCCGGCCAGATTCGGCGCCTGCTTGCGGCGGGGGCCCAGGCCTACCTGACCAAGCCCCTCAACGTGAAAAAGCTCCTGGCGCTCTTGGAACGAAGCTCTGCAGGAGCGAATTCGGCGGAAGACCCAAGAGGCGCGCCCTAAGTCACCCTTCGAGTTACTCCCTGAGGCACGTCGACTATCGCTGTCGCTCTTCCTCGCACGGCGCGTTCGTGTAGCCGGAGCGGAAGGGACGGACGGTGCTCTGTTCCGGGTGATACTGGTGCCGCCACACGCAGCCGATGTCTCTCCCCAGGAGGTGCAGCGACACCGACGGGATCCGGGAAGTCGTCCGCACGCTGTGGATGTCGTTCTCAGGGGGGAGCAGTTCGTAGAAGTCGCCGGTGCCGAGCTGCCGGGTGGCGATGAGTTCGAGTTCGCACTGCCCCTCTCCCGTGTCCCGAATCCGGCGGTACACGCACTCTTCCTGGGTTCCGGCGTAGAGCCCGACCAGTCCCCAGGCCAGATGATCGTGAACGGGCGTGATGGCCCCGGGCACGACGACCAGGCTCGAGAGGGAGAGGGACCGGTCGGCGGCGCGGTAGAGGAGCCAAGTGCCGATTCCTCCGCCCATGCCGCTCTTTTCGGCCGTCAATCGGAACTTCTCGGGAAGCCACGTCTGGTCG
>VBAN01000346.1 GCA_005882445.1 Candidatus Segetimicrobium genomatis
GAAGCCGGGATTACTGCCCTTAACGTAGACGATGCCTTCGGGCCCCCCCGAAATCGTCGTGTTCAGCACGACGGAGAGATCATAGGTCCCGCTCCCGTCCGGCGTGAGCGTGCCGGTGTACCAGGTGCTGGTGCCGAAGCTCGCGATCTTGAATTCTCCGGCGCCTGCGAAACCGCCGGGGACGAAGGCCGCGGTTCCCACCGACCCAATCACTGGAGGCGTGAGGGCGGAGAGCATGATCGTCTTGTCCGGAGACGCGCTGCCGGACTTGATCTCACCGAGGGTATTCACGGGCCAGCCGGTGAAGAACAGCACATTACTTGGCCCGAAGGTCAGCCCGCCGTCGATGTAGGGTGCGGTCGAGAACTGCGAGGCGGTCCCGGAAAATCCGGTGATGTGATTCCCGGCGCCCCGCGTCACGCCGATCATGTCGATGACGCTATTACCACCGTTTGCCGAGCCACCGATCAACAGCGTATTGTTATCCAGGAATGTGATTCCGCCGAGGTTGGCCGGGATGCCGGAGGGCGAGCCGAAATCGTTGCAGGAATACGACCCCGCGAAGGTCGGGCCGAACGTGACCCCGCACGCAGCCGCAAGCGCCGGCCGCGCGGTCCCGGCAAAAACAGCCACGGACATCACGCAGCACAGAAACAGCGTTCGCGTGCCGAAGCGCATACTCATCGAGAGCTCCTTCCTCCAAACAGACAATGCCGGACGAATGAGGTTAATAGGGTTTAAATGCTGTGAACACGTATAGTCTAGGCTCCCGTTGTCGGCGGCGCCACCCCTCACATGAACGAACTTTCACGCTCAAAAGAAGGAGATGCGAACATGCCGGTCCACCCGCCCCTCGGCACAGGAGTTCGCCGCCCGCGAGCTTGCTCGGCGCTTGTGCTATTGACGGCGTTCCTTCGTCGCAGACAGGGAATTTGGCAAATACGTGGTACATCCCACGGAGACGCCGGGTCGGATGAATCCAAGCTCACCTAATTGTTCTCGTGCGGGGGGGATCGGGATGATGAAATGGCCAGGATGCCTCAGGCTCAATAAGAAGAAGCAGGTCGGGTCCGCGCGCCGTTTGCGCAATCGCAGCCGGCGGTCCATCAGGGGAGGCCTGTGCGGTGTCGTGGCCGCCGTGGCGCTGGCGTCGCTGGGATCGGCAACCCCGGCCGTCTCCGCGCCGACCGTCACCATCACCTGGTGGAGCCATTTTGCCTCTGCGCCCAATAACCAGAAGGTCCTGCTCAACGCCGCGCGGCGGTACGAGCAGGCGCACCCGGGCGTGACGGTCAAGATCACCTTCTACGAAAAGGAAGCCATGATTCTCGCCCTGCGCGCCGCATTCGCGGCCGGCCAGAGCACTCCCGACGTGTACTATTACGACAATGACATGTCCGAGTTCATTACGGCCGGATACGCGGCCGACCTGTCGAACGGCGTCAATTGGGCCTACGAGGAACCGTGGGCGAAGGAGTACTTCCACCGTCCGGGACCCGCAGGCAAGGTCGGCGTCTGGGTCCTGCCGATCGAGAAAGACACGGATGAGGTGTACTACAACAAGAAGATGTTCGGCGACCTGGGTATCGCCGTGCCCTCCGGCAGCTACCAGCTCGATGAGGCGGCGTTTACCGGCGCCGTGCAGAAGTGTGCGGCCTCCGGCAAGAGCGCCTTCGCCGTCGGTGTCGGGGATCGGCCGTATCCGGGGACGTATCTCACCAACTATTTGCTCCTGCACAAGCTGGGCGAGGCGGACCTGCGGGACCTGTGGAGCGGCGACGGCCGGGTGACGTGGAATGACCCCCGCGTTCAGGATGTGCTGACCTACGAGAGGAAGCTCGTCGACATGAAGGCGTTCCCGGCGAGCATGAGCAGCATGAAGCTCGCGGAAGCGCACATCTTCTTCCATACTCAACAGAAGGCGTGCATGATGCTGGTTGGAAGCTGGTACACCAGCCGGGCGTTCGAGCCTCCGGACAAGAGCGGACAGCCGAAGGAGTTCTACGGGATCCTCGGCATGATGAACTACCCGGCGCTCCCCGGCGGCGCGGGGAACAATCTCAAGTTCATGCAGGTGGACTCCGGTGTCGCGATCAACCCCAAGGCCGCGCATCTGCGCGAGGCCCAGGCGCTGTTCAACGAGATCGCCACGCCGCAGACCGGCGAAGACTACGTCAGCATTGCGGTGGCCCCGACGACTCTGAAGATCGATCCGTCCAAGATCACCGGCGCGTTCGCCAGCTATTGGAAGATGTACGATGCCGTCAACGCCGCCGACAAGCCTGCCGTGCTGGCATGGCAGGTGGTCATGAAGCCCGGCATGATGGACGCGTACAGCCAGGTGATCAACTCGGCCTTTCCCCGGTAGGCCGCCGCCCGGCGAACCCTGGCGGGGGATCATCCGAGCCATTGCTGAGGACACTCCACGACGTCCGGACCGACAAGCGGCGGGGGGGCGCTACGGCGCGGGGAACCTCGGCGCGCCGCCGTCCCCCCGTTCCGTGGGGACTGGCCGTCATCTTTTTGGGGCCGACGCTGTTTCTGTATCTGGTCTTTACCGTCTATCCGCTGCTCCGCACATTTTACAACAGCCTCTTCGTCCTCCCCACGGTCGACGTTGAACAGTTCGTGGGGCTGGAGAACTTTCGGCTGATCTTCACCTCCGACAGCGTCATCTGGCCGGCGGTCCGGCACACGCTGTCGTGGTCGGTCTGTTCGGCCTTCCTCGAGATTCCCATCGCGTTCCTGCTCGCCCTGGCGCTGTACGCGCGGGTACCCGGCGAGCGGGTGTTCCGTCTCGCCTGGTTTGCCCCGATGCTGTTGAGTTACGTGGTCGTCGGGCCCATTTGGCAGTGGATCTACAATTATGACTGGGGTCCCATCGATGCCGCGCTGCGATTCGCCGGGCTCGGCGGGGTGGCGCGGGCGTGGCTGGGGAATCTGTCAACCGCGCTGCCCGCGCTGATCGTGGTGACCACGTGGATGTTTGTCGGATTCAACATGGTGGTCTTTCTCGCCGCGCTGCACTCGCTGCCCGGGGACGTGATCGAGGCGGCCTACATCGACGGCGCGGGATGGTGGCGCACCGTCGGATCGATCATGGTGCCGCTGGTCTGGCCGACGGCCGCCGCCCTCACGGTCCTGTGCGTCATCGGCAAGATGAAACAGTTCGCGCTCGTCTACGTGATGACCCAGGGCGGGCCGCTCTGGTCCACCGAAACCGTTGCCACGTACATCATCAAGCGCGCCTTTCAATGGAAGACGGTTGATCTGGGCTACCCCTCCGCGCTGGCGACACTCTGGTTTTTGGCGACCCTCGCCGCCACATTGCTGCTTGGGCTGCTGTTTCAGCGGCGTGCGCAGCCCGAGTCCCTGACATGATCCCGGTCTCCCGACTTGCCAGGTATGCCATCGCCGGATGTCTTGCCGTCTTTACACTGCTGTGGACCGCGCCCGTGCTCTGGATGGGGGTGCTGTCCCTGCGGGCGAGCGACGAATTCTACAAGAGCCCGTACGGCCTGCCGGTTCCCGCTCACTGGGACAAGTTCCTGATCGCGTGGGTGGAGTTTGGATACCAGACGTACTTCCGAAATTCACTCATCGTCTCCATCACCGCCGTCCTGCTGTTGATCGCCGTGGGCTCCATGGCCGCGTATTTCTTTGCGCGCTACAAGTTTCCGTTCAAAGAGCCGCTGTACATGATGATTTTCGCGGCCATCCTGTTGCCGCCGCAGGTGCCGATCCTGGCCCTGTTTCAGATGCTGGTGCGCTACCATCTGTACAACACGCTGACGGGGTTGATTCTCGTGTATGCCGCCTCGGGGCTGCCGGTCACGCTGTTCCTGCTGCGGGCGTTCTTTGCGCAGATCCCTCTGGAGATCGAGGAGGCGGCCCGGATCGAGGGAGCCACGGACTGGCGGATGTACTGGCAGGTCATGTTTCGGAACGAGTTCCTGTATGCCGTGGTGCTGATCAATCAGCAGGCGTCCCGGACGCTGCCCCTCGGCATCATGTTCTTCATGGGCGACCGCGAGCAGGACGTGGGCATGATCGCGACCGGGCTCGTGATCACCATTCTGCCTGTGTTCGTCCTCTATGCGATTTTCTCGGAGCGCATCACGCAGAGTCTGGTCGCGGGGGCGTTGGGGTCGTCGTGATCGCCGGGGGGCCTGCGCGCGGTCCGGTGGGCGGCGGTCAACGCGTCTTCGCCTGTGAGGCGGGATTCTCATGCTGATCGTCGACGGCCACTGCCACGTGTCCACATGCTGGTACGAACCCGTGGAGAGCCTGCTGTTTCACATGGACCGGAACGGCGTCGCACGGGCGGTCCTCATCCAGATGAACGGCCAGGCCGACAACGCGTACCAATTCGAGGTGACGCGCCGATTTCCCGGGCGCTTCGCCTCCGTCGCGTGGATTCGAACCGACCAACCCGGCGCGTGCGACGAGCTGCGGAGACTCGCCGATCAGGGAATCGCCGGCGTGCGATTCTCGGCGACGACTAAATCGCCCGGCGGGGACGGATTGGCGATCTGGCGGACGGCCGCGGCGTTGCGGCTGGCCGTCAGCTGCGGGGGGTCGAGCGCAGACTTTGCGCGCGAGGAGTTCACCGAGGTGGTCCGTGCGTTTCCGGAGCTGCCCATCGTCCTCGAGCACCTCGGCGGTCACAACGCCCCCGGTCCGGATTCGGTGGAACATCGCCAGAAGGTATTGGACCTGGCCCGATTCCCGAACGTGTACATCAAGGTGCACGGCCTCGGAGAGTTCTGCCGGCGACGGTTGCCCGTGGTGGAACCGTTGATATTCGACACACCCATTCCCCCACTCTTCGAGATGGCCTACGAGCGGTTTGGGCCGCGCCGCATGATGTGGGGCAGCGACTATCCGCCGGTCAGCGCGCGAGAAGGCTACCGCAATGCCCTGCGGCTCACCCTTGACAGGTTCGCGTCGGCGAGCGAAGAAGATCGGGAGCTGATCTTTGGGAAGGTGGCCCTGTCGGTCTTCGGGCCGCGCGCGTGACGGGCCGGCGCGGCAGCGTTGAACTTGTGGGGCTTCCGATGGCAGAGGCGGCGGCATGAATCTGTGCTTTGTGGGATACGGCGCGATCGCCGGGGTGCATGCGGACATCTGCCGGCGTCTCGGCCATACGCTGCACACCGTGGTCGGCCGCGTGCCGGCGTCGACCGAGGCGTTTGCCCGTGAATACGGTTTTGCGCGCCATACCCTCAGCCTGGAGGAAGCGCTCGGGCAACACGACCTTGACGCGGTGATCATCTGCTCTCCGAGCGAGCTCCACGAAGCGCAGGCCCGGCAGACGATCGAGGCCGGCAAGCCCGTGCTGGTAGAACTGCCGCTCGCGATGAGCCATGCCGCGGGGGCGGCATTGGCCGAGTTGGGCCGGCGGCTCGGCGTTCCGGTCATGGTCGCCCATACGCAGCGCTACATGCCGGCCGTCCGAATGGTTCGCGACGAGGTCGCGGCAGGTCGCCTGCACCCGTACCACATCCTGGCCCGGTTTCTATTTTTCCGCCGCCGCAACGTGGGTTGGACCGGCCGGGCACGCTCCTGGGCCGATAACCTGCTGTGGCACCACTCGTGCCACATGGTCGATACGTGTCTGTGGATTCTCGGCATGCCGCCCGTCGACCGCCTGGACATCCGCGGACGTGTCGGCCCCCGCTACACCGCGACCGGCATCCCGATGGATCTCGACATCGCGATCGCCACGCCGGAGGGGACCCTGGTCAACATCGGCATGTCCTACCATTCGGAGGACACCGGTCTCGACTTCCTGTTCGTCGGCGAGGAGCGAACGCTCCACATCGCCGAGCATATGCTGCTGCATCGGGGAACGGTGCTGTACGACCCCGCCGCGGATCATCAATACGTCGCCAATGAACTGCAGGATCGAGAATTCTTCGCCGCGGTGACCGAAGGACGGCAGCCGGCGGTGAGCGCGTTCGACGTGCTGCCCGCCCTGGCGATCCTCCAGCAGGTACAGGATCAGAACCCCGCGCCGGCAGAGCACCGAGCCCGCCGATAGGCCGAACGGGAGGGCGGGCGTGCTCGACCTGATCGTCAGACACGGGACGGTGATCGACGGAAGCGGGGCCCCCGCGTTCTCGGCCGACGTGGGCGTTCAGGACGGGACGATCGCCTGGTTGGGCGATCTCTCGGATGCCGCCGCGTCCCAGGAACTCGAGGCGACGGGACTGGTCGTCGCCCCAGGATTCATTGACATCCACAGCCACTCGGATTTCACGCTGCTCGTCGATCCTCGAGCGCACAGTTCGGTCGCCCAGGGCGTGACGACGGAGTTGATCGGCAACTGCGGACACGGCTGCGCGCCGGTCGCGGACGTTGAGACGGTGAAGGGCAACATCTACGGGTACGGTCCAGAACCGCCGATCACATGGACCAGCATGGGAGGGTATCTCCGAACACTCGAGGGCGCACGGCCGGCGGTGAACGTGCTGACCCTCGTCCCCAACGGCATGTTGTGCAGAGCCGCGCTGGGGCTCAATGACCGGTCGCCCACCCCGGCAGAGCTTCGCCGGATGGGCCGCCTGTTGGAGGAGGGCCTCCTGCGGCACAGAGCAGATTGTCGAGCTCTGCAAGATCGCGGCCCGACACGAGGGGCTCTTTGCGCCCCATCTTCGAAACAAGGATGTCGCGGGGCTGGAGGCGATCGACGAGGGTCTCCGGATTGCCGAAGCGAGCGGCGTGCGCCTGCATATTCCCCATTTGGTGCAGCGGCCGGGAGGGCCTCCCGATGCCAATGCCCAGGCGTTCGCCCTGATCGATCGGGCGGTCGGGTCCGGATTGGACGTGTCAATCGACATGCACAC
>VBAN01000347.1 GCA_005882445.1 Candidatus Segetimicrobium genomatis
GGAGAGGATCTCCTCCTTGCGGAACTCGGGGAAGATCACGAGCGTCCCCGGACCGTACTCATCGCTCAGCGTCTCCAGATCCCCGCGGTCGATCCGGTAGACATGGTGTGTTGGCTGGTACAGCGCGACGAGGGCGCCCAACGGGCCCGGACCGGCGAGCGGGTCGGTGCCCGGACCGACCAGCGCCGCTCCCCGCCGATCGATGATCGCGGCCACCGCCTCGCGCCGCGCAAGCGCGTCCGCCGCCTCACCCGCGCGCCTCACCGGGGAGATGGGCAGCCCCGGATGTCGTGCCGCGCGATCCCGCAGCGCCCCACCATCCTTCTCGCCGACGTAATGCCGCCAGGTCGACAGCGACACCTCGGGATCGGCGTAGCTGACGACCTGAACGGCAGCATGCGCCGCGCCGGCCTCGAGCAGCGCCGTCACCCGATTGGCCCCGTCGAGGACGACGGCGCCTTCCTCGGGACGGGCCCCGGGGGAAGATGGAACCACGACCGGCGGATTGCGGAGCACGCCATCCCGCCGGAAGGCCGTGACGAGCCGCTCGACCCGAACCGGATCCGGCTCTTCATGAAGCCGGAGCCGCGTCATCTCGATGATGCGCAGGACCGGGAGCGGCCGGGCCACCCGGCGCGTCCTCGGCTGAACAGAGAGGTCCATGCTCGGGCTAGTCCGTCCCGCCGGCCATCGCCGGGATGATCGACACCTCGTCGCCGTCGCGCAGCGGCGTCGACGGACCCTGCAGCATCCGGATCTCCGTCCCGTTGACGAACACGTTGATGAACCGCCGTACCTCGCCCGTCGGCTCGCGGAGTTGTTCGCGCAGCCCTGGAAACTGTCGCTCCAACGCCACGAGGGCTTCCTCCACGGTCCGCCCATCCGCGACCACCTTCGCCTGCCCCGAGGTCAGGCGGCGCAAAGGGGTCGGCAGGTAGATCTGCGCCATCACGGTACACCTCCTGATGCAAATAGAAACGCCGCGGCCACGGGCGCCGCGGCTGATCCAGTTGCTATCTCGTTTGGGGCCGGACGCCCGCGCCTATTCCCGGCAACACACCTCCGTTGCCAGGCCTTGTTCGGGCGTACAGATGCAGGTGATCATCTCGATTTTAGGCTAGCATGGGCATTTTCAAGGTGTCAAGCAGGACTAGTCTCCCAGCGGGTTCATCGGCTGCCCGTCCATCCGGACCTCGAAAAACAGATGCGGGCCGGTGCTCCATCCGGTGCTGCCGATGCGCGCGATGATGTCGCCGCGCTTCACGTGGCGCCCCGTGCGCACCAGCGCCGCCGAGAGGTGTGAGTACGTCGTGGACAGCCCGTTCCCGTGGTCCAGGATCACGAGCATGCCGTACCCCCGCATCCATCCATCGAAGATGACGTCTCCGTCCAGCGCGGCCTGAATCGGCGTTCCGTACGGGACCGCGATATCGATCCCGGTGTGAAACTCGCGCGTGTGGAAGATGGGATGGGTGCGCCATCCATACCCGGAGGAGATCCGCCCGGAGACCGGCCAGAGGAGGCCTGTCCGGAGCGTCAGGACCGGCCCCAGGTGGCGACCGCCTCCCGCTCTGCGGATGATCGCCATGATCCGCGCAGATTCGGCTTCCAGTTCCCGGATCGCGGCCTCCTGCGACCGGCGCTCGGCCCGGACACGGTCGAGCAACTGACGCCGGTCGACGGCGAGCCGCGCGGTTTCCGCCCTGCTGGCGATCCAGCGCTCCTGTTCCGCGCTGAGCCGCTCCCGCCGGGCCACCAACGTCGCGCGGACCTCATCGCGCTGCTGGCGCTCGCGGGCCACCCGGTGATACAGCGCAAGATCGCTTTCAACGATTCGCGCAACCAGGTACGAGCGCGTCATGAGATCCCGGAAGTCCGCGGCGCCGAGCAGGACGTCCACGTATCCGAGGGGTCCCTCTTCGTAGAACGCTCGGAGGCGGTCTCCCATGAGCCCCTCGTGCGTCGAGAGCCGGGTGGTGACCGCCTCGAGCGTGCGGGAGGCCCTGAGCACGGCCTGCTGTGTGCCGGCGAGGGACCGCCTCGTCCGCCGGAGCTGGACCAGCGCCCGCTCGAGCCGCTCCTGGGCTCCGGAGAACTGTGCCAGCGCCCGGTGCTCCCGCGCCAGCACCTCGGCCAGGCGGAGGCGGCGGGTGGCGAGCTGTTCCTGAATACGGGAGAACGTGGTGGAAGGCGACGACGGGGCGGCCATTCGGACGAACCCGGAGGATGCCGGGCCGGATGCCGCCTGTTGGGGAGACGCCCGGCGTTCGGGCGACGGCAACGGAGGCGATGCGCCCGCCGCCGTGAGGATCAGGATCAGCGCCGCGGCGGCCGGGATCAGGCCGCTCCAGAGACACCTGGCTCGTTCCCGCATTCGATGCACCGAACGCTGCTGTGACGTGACCGACCGCTACGATCGGCCATCAAGGGCGATGTGTGCGGCAATTCCGGCGGGCCCGCGGCCTCCGGTTGCGTGAGGGTGGGCTATTCGCCGGGCCGACCGAAACTCCTCTCCCCGCACAAGGAAAACCATCGGGTCCGTCGAAGGAACGCCCGAACGCCATCGCGGGATGACACTGCGCTCTTCGCGGGAAAGGGGAGGTCATCGAAGGGCAAAGAAAAAGACCCGACGCAAGACCAGCACCAGGAGGGCGCCCCGGAGGCGTGTCAGCAAGCCCAAGGTTCGCCGAGCTAAATCCAGGGCGGCCGCCAAGCCCCGGGCAAAGGCCGCCAAGGCCAGGCGTCCGGCTCCGAAGGCCGCACCGCCGGCGCCCAAAACGAGGCCTGCGATGCCCGGCCTCGGGCATACACCGCTGGGAGGGTATTCGACACCTCAACCGATCTCCCCGATTCAGCCGATCCGTCCGGACCCCTGGGAGCACCACGAGCCCGAACACCACGCCGAGGAGCCGGGCATGGAAGACGAGGACGAAGAGGAACCCATGTAAGACCGATGTGAGACCGCGCGTGGACCGGACCATGCGGGCCGGCGCCTCGAAGGGCCGGTCCGCCGCGTTACCCTATGCCTCCTCTGGATCAGCCCCGTCCTGAGCCGAGGGTCCCGCGGCGCCCCTAGGCCGGAGCGCCTACCGCGAACAGCGGATCGCCCGGGTTCGTCGCCGGAGTCGTCACGGTAAACAGCACCGTCCCGGTGGCGGGAGCGGTGAGCGCGGCGAGGGGCCGTCCGAAGTAATCGCGCGTCTCCCCGACCGGCTGCCCCTGCTCGACGCGGTCCCCCGGCGTGATCGTCGGGTAGAATAGGCCCGTGTGCTCCGACGTCACCCAGTGCAACCCCGCGAGCACACTGATCGGCTCGACCGGCTCGGGCCGTCCCGGAATCATCTCGAGGTGCCGCAGCACATTGCGCCCCGCTTCCGAGAGAATGGCGGGGATCTTCCGCTGCGCCGCGGCGGCGTAGGTCCCGCCCGCAACGCGGCCGCGGACGACGTAGCGGATCCCGTAGACGGGGGCCAGCCCGAGGGTTCGGGCGTCCACGGCCTGATCCCCGGTCTCCATCATGATGGTAAAGGGGACCAGGGCCTCGTTGATATCGCCGCCGTGCAGGTCGACGTAGAAGGTCGACGGCGCGATCACCTGGGTGAAGAGGGTGTGCGCGAGGCGATCGCTCGCGGTCCCCTCCGGATTACCGGGGAAGACCCGGTTGGGGTTCTTGCCGTCCAGCGGGCAGATGTAGATGTTGCGGCCCTGGAACGCCGGCACATCGACGATGTGGACGATGATCGCCGACCCGCGGAGAGACCGGGGATCGAGCCATGCCGCGGTCCGGATCGCCGCCTCGATCCCGGGGTACTCGCCGCCGTGCACGCCGGCGGTGATGCTCAGCAGCGGCCCAGGCTCGGCGCCGCACACCAGCGTGAGCGGCATCCGAATCGGCGTTCCCGGCACATCCAGAAACCCCGTCACCTTGGTCCCGGGCTCGGCGCGCAGCGGACCCGCCTCGAGCGTCTTCATCGGCCCCCCCTGGAAAAGATTAATCCCGGTGCGCGACCGCGCGCGGCCCGCTCTCCCCTGACCCGGGCAGCGCGGCCTCGCCCGCCATGGCCTGAACGGCCTCGAGCGCGATGGGCGCCGGCGCCATCGAAAACGCGGCCCCGAATGCGCGCGCCACCACCGGCTGAACCTCTCCGACCCGCACGGGGCGTTCGAGCAGCCGCCTCATGCTCGTCACCGGCTTCCCCAGCCCGCAGGCGTTGATCACAGCGAAGTGGTCGAGATCGGGCGCGACGTTCAGCGCGAAGCCGTGCATCGTCACTTTGCGCTTGACCGCGACCCCGATCGCGGCGATCTTGGCCTCCCCCACCCACACCCCCGTGTACCCGCGCACCCGCCCCGCGACGATCCCGAAGACGCCGAGGGCATCGATGAGCGTGTTCTCTAGAAGCCGGACGTAACGGACGACATCCTCGTCGAGCGCCCGGAGGTCGACGATCGGGTACCCCACGAGTTGACCGGGGCCGTGGTAGGTCACATCGCCCCCGCGTTCGGTCTCGTACACGTCGAACCCGCGCGCGGCGAGCAGGTCTCGCGGCGCAAGGATGTTCGCCATCCGGCCCGCGCGGCCGATCGTAATCACCGGGGGATGCTCGACGAGCAGCAGCGTGTCTTCGATCCGGTCCGCCTGCCGGGCGGCGACGAGCGCGCGCTGCAGCGCCCACGCCCGGCCGTACGGCATCGTGCCGCACTCGACCACCCACGCGGTTCGAACGGCGGGTCTCCCCGGCATCAGACCTTCGGCGGCGCCGCGGTCCCCGGCGACGCCTCGCGCCCCCCCGGAGCTTCCCGCCGCCGGACCCCACCCTCGGTCGGGAAGTAGTACCAGCCCACCACCGCGAGATAGGCCAGGTACAGCGCGACTTGGAGCAGTGAGGGCGCGCCGATATATCCGAACACCGCCTGCAGCAGGCTTCCCAGCGCAGACACTTCAGGCACCACCCGGTTCGTGTCCCACATGTGGGAGACGAGGGGAGGCGCGATCCCCGCTTCCTGGAACTCGCCGATCCCTCGCGCGAGCAGCCCCGCCGCCACCATGAGCAGGAGGAGGCTGGTGACGTTGAAGAACGCGCGGAGATCGAGGCGGTAGCTCCCGCGGTAGATGAGGGCGCCGAGGAGCACGGCGCCGCCCAGCCCCAGGATGGCGCCGGCAAACGCCGGGCCCGGTGCGGACGCCCGCATCGCCGCGAAGAAAAACAGGGCGGTTTCGACCCCTTCTCTGCCGACCGAGACGACGGTGAGCGCCACGAGCGCGCCGCGCGATCCGACTTTCAGCGCATCGCTCAGGCGAGACTGGAGTTCGCTGCGGATCGTCGCCGCCTGCTGGCGCATCCAGAAGATCATGTAGGTCAGCACGCCCGCCGCGGTGAGCATGGCGAGCCCCTCGAACAGCTGCTCCTGACGGCCGCGGAACTCCCCGGAGGTCATCACGATGCCGCCGCCGGCGAGCAGGCTCAGCGCGACCGCCCCGGCCACGCCGAGCCAGATCGCGCCAAACTCCCGCCGGTGCTCTGTTCGCGCGAGATAGGCAAGGATGACGCCCACGATGAGCGACATCTCCAACCCCTCGCGAAGCCCAATCAGGAAGGTGCTGAACACGTCAGCGCCCGGCCCGGAATCGTCTTGTCCGGGATTGTTTACCCATCCGCTCAACAATCATCCTACGGTTTAGGGTAGCCTCACCCCGGCGGACTGTCAAGAACATGCGCGGGCCCTCACGGTGAGGACAGCGTCAGGGCCGGCGCCGTGCCGGCCGCGGACGCCGATTCGAAGTACGGCCGGACGCGGAACCCGCCGAGCCCGGCGACGAGCATCGTGGGAAACTGCTGCACCCGGGTGTTGTAGACCGCCACCCGCGCGTTGTAGCGCCGCCGCTCGACGGCGATCCGGTTCTCCGTCCCCGCCAGTTCGTCCATCAGCCTGGCCACCGCCTCGACGGAGCGAAGGTTCGGATACGATTCCACCACGCCCAGCAGGCGGCCTAACGGCAGCGCCTCAAACACGGTCCGCTCCTGGACGAGCACGCCCCGCACCGCCTCGACAAGATTCGGGACGAGATCGACGCGGCGCTGATATTGCGTTTCCACCTGCGCCCACTGCGCATCGACCGCGGCGCGCGCCTGCACCAGGCGGTTGTACGTGAGCGCCGGCCATGCGGCGGCCGCCAGCAGCACGGCCGCGGCCAGAGCGGCGGTGCGGGAGGCCGGCGTCACGCCCCCCGGGGCTCCCCATGGTCTCGGCGGGGGGGGGCCCCGGCGGCCCGGACGAGCGCGCCCGCGGCTTCGACGCCTCGGATCA
>VBAN01000351.1 GCA_005882445.1 Candidatus Segetimicrobium genomatis
CGGGGCCGCCGGACTGCGTTGACGCAGCCCGGGCGGCCCCGTGGGTTTTCGTTGCCCGGGAGATCCCGGGCCGGTCCTAGGATTTCCGGGTCATGTCCAGCACGACTGCGATGGCCATAATGACGAGTCCCAGCCAGATACTTCTGAGACCGGGGATCACCGCCACCGCCAGTATGCCCAATCCGAGGCCGAACAGACTGTGCATCATGACGTGGGGCGTGAAGCAGGACTTCATCTTCTCGTCCATCGCTCTCCCCTCCCCGGAATAAGCGCCAAGGTCCAGTCCAAACGCCTTAACCATAACCCCGGAGGCCTTCCGAGTCAATCATTGGCCGCGGCTCGCGCGTGCGCCCCTGCGCCGGCCGAAGCGGCTACGCCCCGCCGCCGCCGAGGCCGTAGATCTCGCCGAATTTTTGCCGAAGATAGCGCAGATATGGCTCCGGCGTAAGCGGGCTGCCTGTGGCGCGGAGCAGGAGGTCCTTGGGCAGGAACTTCCGCCCGTGCGCGTGCACGTGGTCCCGCAGCCACCTCAGCAGGGCGCTGAACCGGCCGAGCCGGATGTCCTCCACGAGCCCCGGGTGCGCCCGTTGGGCCGCCTCGAAGAACTGCACCGAGGCGACGTTGCCGATCGTGTACGAGGGAAAGTAGCCGATCAGCCCATACGACCAGTGGATGTCCTGCATGACGCCGTTCGCGTCATCCGGCGGTGTCACGCCCAAGAACTCCGCCATCTTGGCGTTCCAGGCCTCGGGGAGATCTTTGACGTCGAGGTCGCCCGCCACCAGGGCCTGCTCGAGCTCGAATCTGAGGATGATGTGGAGGTTGTAGGTCACTTCGTCGGCGTCGACCCGGATCAGGCTCGGCCGGACCCGGTTCACCGCGCGATAGAACATGTCCGCATCGACCGAACCCAGGTGTGCCGGGAAGGCCTGCCGCAGCCCGGGGAAGGCGTACTGCCAGAACGGGCGGCTCCGGCCGACGAGATTCTCCCACAGGCGCGACTGGGACTCATGGATGCCGTAGCTGGCGCCGCCGATTCGTGGAAGGCGCCGAAGAGGGCGCCGAGGGAACGACGCGGGTAGCGGGTGGTGATGCGGACATCGCCGCGGCCGAACCCGGTCGAGAACGGATGCGCGGAGGTGTCCATCCGTCCCCGCGCGGTGTCGAACCCGAAGGAGCGGATGATGGAGAGGGCACACCCGCGCACCTGCTCTTCCGGGTACTCCCGGTCGAGGAAGCGGGCGTCCACCGCCTCCCCCCGGGCGCCGATGGCGCGGACGAGCGGCACGGTGACTTCGCGGAGGCGGTCGAAGAGCGCGGCGACGTCGCGGGTGGTGGTCTCCGGCTCGTACTCGTCCAGCAGCGCATCATAGGGATGGTGTGTATAGCCCAGGTAACCCGCCGCGCGCCGGGCGAACTCGACCATCCGGGCGAGGTGCGGCCGGAAGGTGGGGAAATCGTTCGCGGGCCTGGCAGTGCGCCACACCTCGGTGCTCTCCGACCGCGCGCGCGCCCGTTCCTCGACAAATTCGGCGGGGAGCTTCCGGGCGCGGTCGAAGTCGCGGCGCGTCTCCCTGAGGAGCGCCGCGTCGTCGGAGTCGGGAGCCAGGCGGCTCAGCAGGGGCTCGGCCTCTTTCAGGAGCGACCCGGTCAGGGGCGCGGTGAAGCGCTCGTGGGCGAGGCGGGAAAGTGTGGCCAGCTGATGGGCGCGGGTCCCGGCGCCGCCGGGCGGCATGTATGTTTCCTGGTCCCAGCGCAGCAGCGCAGCCGCTGAATGCAAATCTCCGATGGTCGCGAGGTGCTCCCGGAGCTTCGTCAGGTCGTTCATCGGGCCGGACCCGGGCTTGCACCCGGTCAGATGGGCAGATCCGCCTCGGTCGAAGCGATGAGGTGCACCACCATATCGTAGAGCCGCCGGTAGGAGTCCTTCGTTCGGACGGCCAGAAGGCCGTCATCGCCGAACAGGGGGCCTCCGCGGCAGACGATCGCATCCGCCTCGCCGTCATGCGCGCCGTCGCGAGGGGCGATCGACGCGGAGGGTGGAGCAAAGGTCAGGCTGTTCAGGATCGTGTCGATCGCCGTCTGGAACAGCTTGTTCTCGCCGGCGATCTTCCTCAGGCGCCAGTAGACGTCGTCGCGCTCGCCTCCGCCCCGGTTGAAGGTGAGCCCGCGCGTGTCGCGGTACTCTGCGCTCCACAGGTCGAGGGCCTTGCGGAGCATGGCGAGGCAGGCGCAGAACGCCCGCTGCCTGAGGCAGACATCGGCTTCCCAGAGCGCATGGGCGATTGCCTCGCGGGGGGCCGCCTTCCGCAGCGGCAACTGTGCCA